>JBCBVA010000028.1:0-34944 GCA_039817825.1 Cyanobacteria bacterium J06642_12
AAATAGAGAGGATGTCGGTAAACGCATGTTTGAAATTTTGATTCCGGTTCCTAAGGACAGGACAGTCGCCGACCAGTATTCAGCCCCATTTAAGAAGTATTACAGTTCATTGGAAGAAAGCAGAAAGTTTTTTATTAAGTCATTAAGCGAAAGTGAGTTTAATCACCACATACATCTTGGTGAGTAAGTGCATAATATAATGATTAACCCGGATATCAATTACGTTATGATCCATTGCTGCCGATGAGCCTTATCGTCATCTTACTAGCTGTGCATACTTCTAATGCAAAACTAAAGCTTCGAAAAATGATGTCGCCTATAACGTGCAGTTCAAAGCAAAGCCTCGTGGATAGGGTTTGCTTTATGTCAGCAGTGGCAACAATTTTCTCGAGAAACAAGTAGTTGAAGTAAAAATCTCAGATATTGAGATTGAATACGATCTTCCTGTGCAGAAATCACCCCATAAAAAAGGACTACCCGAAATATGAGTAGCCCCATCGAAATCAACTATCTAGTGGCTAAAAATTAGCCCACAAGTTCCTTAACTTTGGCCATAATGCCAACCGGGTCGATGCCCTGGTGGGGGAACTGCTCCCACAGACCGCCACAGCCTTCCTCGTGGGTACCCAAGTATGCAAACTTAGGAGTCAGACCGCGCTCCAGCAACCAAGAACCGTAGCGACTACCCAAACCAGTACGACGGTTAAACGCCTCTACCACAATCACAAACGGAGAATTACCCGCTTTGGCGATCGCCTCTTCATCCACAACATTCAGCGTAGATTTGTTGATCAAACCAACATCAATCCCCTCTTCCTTCAGGCGAGTCACCGCATCCAACGCCCGGTACACAGCATCGCCAAACGCCACAATATAGCCTGCAGTACCTTCACGAACCACCTCATCCTTACCAGGAGTAAAGGTGTAGTTACCCGCAAACATCTCGTTACCGCTTTCATCCAAAATCATCGGCACCTTAGAACGGGTGGAGAAGATGAAACGCATACCGGGATTGTGGAACACCGACTTAACGCAAGCCTTCATCTGATTCGCGTCAGCAGGGAAATACAGACGAGTTTCGTAACCGTCATCCAAACCGTTATCGGCAAACATGTTGTTGATACCGAAGTGGCAGGTATTGTCTGCCATGTCATCGATACCGGCGTGGGAGAAGTGGCACAGCAGGTTCGACTTGTTCAGTCGAGCCATGGTGATTTCGGAAATGCACATCTCCAAAAAGGCGCTGAAAGTCGCCATGATGCCTTGCTTGCCCTCGGCCATACCGAAACCAGCCGCCGCAGACAAGTTGCCGCGCTCCTGAATACCGCCGCTGACGAAAATTTCGGGGTGCGCCTGACGAATGTGCTGCAGACCGCAGGAGCCTTCCAAATCGCTGTCTACAACTAAGACGCTGTCCTTGCGCTCTTGCTCGGACATACCACCCAGCACTTCCACAACCGCCTGACCAAACACGTTACGGTTGGAGCCCACGGTGTCGGAAGCGCCCAGGAAGGTATAGGTATTCTTGGGCTTCTCAATTCCTTTCAGATGATCGGCTGCAGCCGTATGGCCCTTAGCCGTCAGGTAATCGATCGCCGCTCCCACAGAAATCACATCGTGACCGTGGTTGGAACCTTCCAGCCCTTCAATGCCGGGGCACATGGGACGCTTGTTGATTACAGCGATCGGACCGGGGGTGTTGACGGCTTCGCAAATGCGCGAGTACAGTCCAGCAACGTCTTCGCCATCTCCTTCCAGAACTGTGAGGCCGTGGCCTTCCAATGTGCGCTTCACGCTGAATCCAGGCAGGTAAGTGGAGGGATTACCGGCAATGGTGACATCGTTATCGTCAATCAGCAGCTTGACGTTCAGGTGTTGCGCTACCGCCAAACGAGCCGCCTCAGCATCGTTACCTTCCTGCTGAGATCCATCGGAGCCCAAGCAGAACACAGTCTTGCCAGGATTCGCAAACGATACGCCGTTGACGTAGGGCCACATATGACCCAACCGACCGGAGCTGAACTTAACGCCGGGTGTCAGCCCCAATTCGGGGTGACCGGGCAGCTTTGAATCCGCCAGACGGTAGCTCATCAATTGCTCCGCAGGCATGGAACCTTCCAGCACAGACATCAAGTACTGGGTACCAACGCGGTGACCGGCTTCGTCAAAGTAGATGGGCACGAACTTGGCCGGGCTGCCACGGAACAACGCATCCAAAATCATCACTTCGGGAACGGTATCGTAAGGACCGCCCGTGTGACCGCCAACCCCATGGGCTGCACCCGTCGCAGTGAAAAACACGATCGCATCGCGGCACAGTTGAATGTTGAACTCCAGCGCCTCTTTTTGATCGGGGGTGAGGGCATGGCTGGAGGGGTCGAGGCTAATCGATTTATACGCGCCGAGGTCAATCGGAAAGGCAGTCATCGAACGATCCTTAAATAACTATGTTGTCGGTAATCTCTTGTATTCGAGTGTAGGCGGTTGCGATCGCATCTCAATGTCGCCGACCAAACTTGGCCCAATTTTCTGAAGCGTTCGTACCCCTCATGAGCACAAAATAAACGGCTCCAGGCAAAGTTGAGCCATACCGCAATACTGTCTACTTCGTAAAATAGTTGTGACAACACTCAAGAATCGCGAGAATGCCTCGCAAAGATGCCGTTACAGCAAAAGTCTCATCCAAACATCAGGTCACGCTCCCCCGAGCTGTCCGCCGAGCATTAGAAATTAAGGCAGGCGATCGAGTGCAGTTCGACATAGATGGGGACAGGGTAATTCTGCACAAACGGTCCAATCTTGATGTGAACTACCTAGAAACTGTCTCGGAAACTCTGGGGGAATGGGCATCTGCAGCGGATGAAGAAGCCTACGCCAACCTTTGAGTAATTCGCTCCTGAAAAGCTCGGTAAGACAGACCAAAACAATCCCAACGCGACTCTAGACTGGCTTCTAAAAGTCAACTAGCAGATGCATCGCCAATTCATCGATCGCCGAATACAAAACGAGCCTATAAGATGGGGGCTGGAGTTTGGGGGCTAGGTGCATGGCTACACAGAAACGACCGATTGCCGTGGCAATCTTGGCAGCAGGAAAAGGCACGCGGATGCGATCGCAACTGCCCAAAGTCCTGCACAAACTAGGGGCTCTCACCCTCGTAGAACGCACCCTGATCACCGCACAGCAGCTAAATCCAGATAAGTGCTACGCGATCGTCGGCTACGCCCAAGACAAAGTCCGAGAAACGTTGCAAGACTACTCGGTGGAATTCGTCGAACAGTTGGAGCAGTTAGGCACCGGCCATGCCATCCAGAAACTGCTTCCCCACCTCACCGGTTTTCAAGGTGATCTCTTAGTTCTCAATGCCGATGTCCCTCTACTACGCCCAACCACTCTCAAATCCCTGATCGAATTTCACCGCTCCAACCAGTCAGCAGCCACCCTCCTAACCGCCCGTGTTGACGACCCCACTGGCTACGGTCGCGTCCTCTGCAACACTCAAGACCAAATCGACAAAATTGTCGAACACCGCGACTGCACTCCCGAACAGCTTGAGGTAAATCGCATCAATGGCGGCATCTACTGCTTCCATTGGCCGGAGTTAGAAACTGTCCTGCCCAACCTCGGCTCCGAAAATTCCCAGCAGGAGTATTACCTAACCGACACCGTCTCCATGGTCTCCAGCGCCTACGCTATAGACGTTTCAGATGACCAAGAACTCCAGGGAATCAACGATCGCTACCATCTCTCCCTGGCCTACCGCACCCTGCAAGACCGCCTCAAAACCGACTGGATGAAAGCAGGCGTCACCTTCATCGATCCCCAAAGCTGTACCATCGACGACAGCGTTCAACTAGAGCCCGACTGCACCATCGAACCTCAAACCCACTTGAAGGGATCGACCACCATCGCAGCCGGTTGCACCATTGGCCCCAACAGCACGATTAACAACAGCTCCATCGGCCCCGACAGCGCTGTGACCTACTCCGTCATCAGCGATTCTGCGATCGGTGCTCACAGCCGAATCGGGCCATTTACTCATTTGAGGGGGAATACCCAGATTGGCGATCGCTGTCGCATTGGTAATTTCGTAGAAATGAAAAACGCCAAGGTCGGTAACGACACCAACGCCGCCCACCTCAGTTACATCGGAGACGCCGCACTCGGAGAACAGGTCAACATCGGAGCAGGTACCATCACCGCCAATTTTGACGGTCAAACCAAGCACTTCACCCATATTGGGGATCGTTCCAAAACCGGCTCGAATTCCGTCCTCGTCGCCCCCATTGAACTCGGTAGCGATGTCTCGGTAGGGGCAGGTTCGACCATCACAGAATCGGTCCCTGATGACAGCTTAGTTATCGCCAGAGCCCGCCAAGTCGTTAAATCCGGATGGCGTCCCAAAGCAACACCTCCAGACACCACGAAGTAAACCACTATTTAGAGCTACGACCCCGTCCAGTCGAGCGCCGAGTCGAGCGTCGGTAACGCTGGCTGGGGTTACCCGAAGAACGATGCTTGGGTCTCCCCGATGAGCGTTTCCCTCCAGTCCGTCGGAGATCTCCCCGCTCCGTCTCCACCAGCGATCGCAACCCCTTCAATTCTGCTGGGGTCAGCTCGCGCCATTGCCCCACCTCCAGATCCTCTAAGGTCAAAAACGCCAGTTTCGATCTCACCAATCTCAACGTCGGAAATCCCACTGCCGCAGTCATGCGGCGTACTTGGCGATTCTTGCCCTCCGTCAAACACAGCTCCAGCCAACTGGTGGGTATGGACTTGCGATATCGGATTGGAACGGAGCGCTCTGGCAACTGCGGTTCGGCGATCGCTCGAACCCGTGCCTGTTGAGTTGTGTACCCCTTAACGACCACTCCATCTTGTAACTGCTGAATAGCCGTGGGGGTTGGAATCCCCTCCACCTGTGCCCAATACGTGCGTTCGTGCCCATACTGCGGATGAATCAGCCGGGATGCCAATCGCCCATCATCCGTGAGCAAAAGCAACCCCTCGCTATCGCAATCTAGCCGTCCCACGGGATAAACATCGGGAACATCAATAAATTGCTTCAACGTTGGTCGTAGCTCGCTAGCAGTACCATCGCCGCTCTGGCGAGAGCCACTATCTGTGAACTGAGTCAGCACCCCGTACGGTTTGTTAAACAGCAAGTAGCGCAACAGGATACACCTCACCAAATCCAAACAACCGAGCGAAAAACACCTCTTGCCTAACTCTCAAGCTTGACGATCTAACATCCAACCCCAAGCCTCTGAATTACAACTTTTGCAGAACTCAACTTTTGCAGAACTCCAGCATAGAAGCTAAAGATGATCCAAAAGACAGAGAAACAAACCGTGCACTGCTGTCAGGGGTCAAATCTAGTGCTAGGCTGTCACCAGTAATACGGTTTCACCCGGATCGACAGACTCCTTACCACTCAGTGCCTCTCAAGTATCCAGATTTCTCGCTCGAACAGACATTCACCGAGCAGGTAGTAAGGGTCGCTAGCCGTTCTGTCCCCAACCTAAACTATTGTCGAAGGCGCATGTTGAAGCGCACGGAGCCAGTCAGGCACCCCAGGTAATCAGGGTTCGATGTCCATCAAGCCGAAATGACCGGACAGAACCGACTAACTATTCATATACGTAGGAGCCAGATCCCTTGGTCTTTGGAAGAGTCCTGACCGCAGTCGTCACCCCGTTTACACCGGAAGGCAAGTTAAATGCGCCGGAGGCCGCACAGCTAGCCAAGTATCTCGTCGATAACGGTACGGACACATTGGTTGTCTGTGGCACCACAGGAGAATCTCCAACACTGACATGGGACGAAGAGTTCGAGCTTTATTCAGTAATTCGAGCAGCCGTTGCCGGACGAGCAAAAGTGATTGCCGGAACGGGGTCTAACTCAACAGAAGAAGCGATTTCCGCGACGCGCAAAGTAGCGGATATGGGCCTAGACGGTACCCTGCAGGTGGTTCCCTATTACAATAAGCCCACCCAGGCAGGACTGTACGAACACTTCCGAGCGATCGCCTCTTGTTCGGATATCCCGATTCTTCTTTACAATATTCCTGGAAGGACAGGTGTTAACCTAGAAGCGGGTACAGTAGCTCAACTAGCCCAGCTGCCGACCGTCGTTGGAATCAAAGAAGCCAGCGGCAGCATGGATGCAGTTAGCGAGATTCGCAAGACAGCACCGCCCGACTTTGCCATATACTCTGGAGATGACTCCTTGACGTTGCCCCTACTGTCCTTAGGAGGCTCGGGAGTCGTTAGCGTAGCCAGTCATCTGATTGGGCCACAGCTTCAGCAGATGATTCAAGATTTTCAAGCCGGTCGCCTCCAAGATGCCCTTGCGACCCACCTCAAGTTTTTACCTCTGTTCAAGGATCTGTTCGTTGAGACCAACCCTACCCCCGTTAAGACAGCGCTCCAATTGCAAGGATGGAATGTCGGCTCCGTGCGCATGCCGCTTGCTCCCCTTACCCCCACTTCGGTCGAGACACTGAAGTCAACGCTTGAAAGCTTGGGCTTGCTGAAAGATACGCGAACGGATATCCCAGTTTTAGCGTCTCACTAAGCAACCTATATTTTCCAGTTCGACTGTCACTCTAATGTGACCCCCACTTCCACGCAGCACGTCGACCCCAGTTCATCTCGTCGACCCATTTTCCCCAGCACATAGCGATAGTGAGTCAGCCAGGGCAGGGCGTTAATGCCATCACCACCGTGTAGCTGTTACGCATGTGCAGATACCGCAGCCTGTTTTAGATGGTTACGTAGCCCCCACAGTTAGCCACAAGAGCCCCATTCTGGGACGGCACGAATGCACTGTTATTGAACCTGCGTCACATCGCGACCCTCCAACCTCCAGGCGCCAACAAGTTTTTTCACTCAGTACTGTTTGTATAAAAGGAAGCACACACATGCCTACGAAATCGAAGACCCAGTCTCCTGCCGTACAGATGATCCCCCTGGGCGGGGAGCAGGAGATCGGAAAGAATACTTGGGTCTTCCAATGCGAGGACGAGATTGTCCTCTTGGATGCAGGGTTAAGCTTTCCGGATGCGGACATGCATGGTGTCAACATCGTGCTGCCCGATGTGACGTATCTGAAGCAGAACCGCGACAAGATCAAAGCAATGGTGGTCACCCACGGCCACGAAGACCACATTGGCGGAATCGCATATCACCTCAAAGAATTCGATATCCCGGTCATTTACGGCCCCAAGCTGGCCCTAGCCATTCTAGAAGGCAAGCTAAAAGAAGCTGGAGTACTCAATCGAACCGAGTTACGGACCGTTGCCCCCCGCGATCTGGTTCCTCTGAGCAAGAATTTCTTTGCCGAATTTATCCGCAATACCCACTCCTTTGCCGACAGTTTCACGATCGCCCTACATACCCCTGCAGGTGTCGTCATCCAAACCGGTGACTTCAAGTTCGATCACACCCCTGTTGATGGCGAAACCTTCGATATTCAGCGGTTGGCCGAACACGGCGAGAAGGGTGTTCTTTGCCTGATTAGCGACTCCACCAACGCAGAAGTTCCTGGATTCACCCCCTCTGAATCTGCAGTAAGAGCCGGGCTGGCACGGGCATTTGCCAACGCAAAAGGACGGATTATCGTCACCACCTTTGCGTCCTCCGTTCACCGGGTCAACATGATCCTGCAACAAGCTGAAGCCTCCGGTCGCGTAGTATCGCTGTTGGGCCGGTCGATGCTGAACGTGGTCGATCACGCCCGTCGTTTGGGCTACATGCGTTGCAAAGATGACACTCTACAGCGCATGAACGTTGTAGACAAAATGCCAGACGATAAAGTTGTCATTTTAACGACAGGTTCTCAGGGAGAATCGCTGGCTGCATTAACCCGCATCGCCAACAAAGAGCACCGCCAACTGTCCATCCGCCCCGGCGACACGGTGGTCTGGTCTGCCAACCCGATCCCCGGTAACGTCATTCCCGTCGTACGCACCATCGACAAGCTAGTAGCTCAAGGGGCTCACGTCGTCTACGGAAAAGATAAAGGCTTGCACGTCTCCGGCCACGGTGCTCAGGAAGATCAGAAGCTGATGCTGGCCCTGACCAAGCCGAAGTTTTTCGTTCCCACCCACGGCGAGTACCGCATGCTGGTCAAGCACGCCGAAACGGCCATGAGCATGGGAGTTCCACAAGAAAATATCGTCATTATTGACAACGGCGATGTGGTGGAAGTCACCCCAGACTCGATTCAGGCAGTGGACAAGGTTCCGTCCGGTCTGCAACTGGTGGACCAGAGCCGTTCGGGCATGGTGGCCGACAAAGTGTTGCAAGAGCGCCAGCAAGTGGCCAACGACGGTTTGGTGGCGATCGCCTGTGCAGTCACAGACCAGGGCAGGTTGTCTGCGCCCCCCAGCATCAACATCGTGGCGGTCGCCAATGCCGATCAGACGCTAGAGCAGCAGATCCGTCAAACCATTGGCGAGTCGCTGATCGACCACTGGGGTGAGTTCACCAATACCCCTCTGGGTACGTCTGCCAAACTGGATGATGTGGATTGGGCCGGTCTCAAGAGTGCAGTGGAACGCTCGGTGGTTCGCCTGTTGCGCAGTCGCCTGCAAGGTCGCCCGATGGTCATGCTGATGATGCAAACCCCGGCTGATGGCGAAACATCAACGGCAAGTAGACGCCGGAAGTCCACCGCAAAAGCGGCAAAAGCTGACAGCACAGATGAGGCCCCAGCCAAGAGTGTTCGTACCCGTCGCCGCCGCTCCGCAGCTGCTGCATCGGCATAACGAGCGAGGGAGGGGCTAAGGTTTTAGTCCCGCCAGTGTCTGAGAAATTGATAGTCTAGGCAGCCGCTCCACAGTCTTGTTGGAGCGGCTGTTTCTAGTCTGGCGACTCTGGGTTCACAGCCTCATACAGGGCCGAATAGTCTGCATTCGACAAGCCCAAGGAGATCGCCCGCTCTACGACGGACTGCACCCCCGACAAGCTGTCTGTCATCAAATCGCAGTCTTTGGCTTCCTGTAGAAATAGTCCAATATCTTTTGCCAAATGCTTGCTGGGGAAATTGGGGTTATCAAAATTGCGATCGAGCATGCGAGAGAGCTTTTTATCGAAGGTGGGAGCGTACAGGGCACTCTCCCTCACCACATCCATAAACGTGTCAGTATCCACTCCCTGTCGCTGCACGAAGCCCAAGCTGAGGGCAAACGCGTTGGTTAATCCAGCAATCAGTTGATTCATGGCAAGTTTCAAGGCCATTGCTGTTCCCACCGGCCCCACCAGAGTGGGTTCGGGCCCGAAGACCTGCAACAGCGATCGCCAATCAGCAAACTGCTGCTCGGTAGCCCCAACCATCACAATCAGCGATCCGTCTTTGACCTGTGGAATACTGCCCAACACGGGAGCTTCGAGGTACTCCCCACCAACGGCTTGAATCTCTTCCGCTAATATCCGGCTTTCGGATGGAGTAATCGTTCCCATTTGAATAATGGTGCGGTGGGCAAGATGGGGGCGGGCATCCTCAGACAGAATGATCGATCGAATTGCAGCAGTATCCGTCAACATCAGTAGTACGCAGTCAGCCGCAGCTAAAACGTCGCCAGGAGTTGAGGAAATCGTCGCTCCGTGCTCGATCAACGGCTGCGCTTTTTCGCGGGTGCGATTGAAAACAGAGAGGGTCAGTCCAGCTTTTAAGAGCTGCATAGCCATAGGAAACCCCATCAACCCCGTTCCAATCAGACCGTAGTTCATGCCGCTCCGTCTCGTATTGCGAAAGGTCAGCCTTATGGTATAGCAGTGGCCACACCACTGCGGACATTCCAGCCATGCCTATCCCTGACTGGGCATAGAAACCTCTGTCCTAACTGGAATGGCAAGCGGTATACGAGGTTGCGGGTCAATTCTTTTTGATGATGAAAACGTATGAGGGGAACTATTGTCCAAAGTCACCCGACTCACCGATCGGATACTTCAGAGCATTGGGGTCTCGTATCTGCAAAAAAAAGCAGCGCCCAAACGGACACTGCTAGGGGCTATCTTTCAAAATTGCTTGAACGAAAAACAGACTGATTCAAGAGTTTAAGCGTCTTCAGAAGAATCCTCATTTGCGCTATCAGCAACAGCTTCCTCTGCAGATTCGATCGCCTCATCAGTGATGTCGATCGCCTCTCCATCAGGGCCAGCGTCTTCATCGTCGTCAGATTCAGCGATCGCAGCCGGAACAATCGTGACAGCACACAACGCGTCATCGTCATCCAATCGCTGCACTCGCACTCCAGTCCCCATTCGAGATTGCGTCGTAATGGCTCCTGCACGCTGGCGAATCACAATACCGCGAGCCGTGACAATCATGACTTCATCGTCCGCATTCACAATCCGCAGCGATGATAGCTCTTGGTCATCCGTACGGAATTTGGTGGCCATCAACCCCTTACCACCGCGATTTTGTACACGGAAGCCGCTGATGGGGGTGCGCTTACCGTAGCCCGTGCTGGTCATTACCAATACCCACGGCCCAGCAAAGCCTTCCCCTTCCTCAACTTCAGCCGAAGCGATCGCCTCCGCACAGACAATGTCCATACTCACCAGAACATCCCCATCCCTCAGTGTCATGGAGCGGACTCCACGGGTGGCTCGCCCTAACGGGCGCAATTGATCGCCCGTATTAAACCGAATAGCCATACCTTTTTGAGTCCCCACAATCAGGTCATCTTCCGGACGCGCCCGCCGGACCCAACGCAGTTCGTCACCCTCTTCCAGAGAGATGGCAATCAGGCCATTCGATCGCACATTGGCAAAGGCCGACAATGCCGTCTTTTTGACGTATCCCCCACTGGTGAGCATGACTAAGTATTCGTCGTCAGTAAATTCAGAAACGGGTACCAGCGACGTGATCTTTTCCTCTTGGCCAATCGGCAAGAACTGCAGCAGTGGGGTTCCGCGAGAGGTACGACTACCTCGGGGCAACTGGTAGCCCCGCCGTTTGTAGGCCACCCCGCGATCGCTAAAGAACAAAATCGTGTCGTGACTGCGACAGGCAAAGAAATGCTCCACCGCATCGTCGTCTTTCATGCGAGTGCCAGCCTTGCCGCGAGTAGCCCGCCCCTGCACCTCAAACTCTTCAATATCCAGTCGTTTGACATACCCCTGAGAGGTGACAAACACAACGATTTCGCGATTTTCAATCAGGTCGGCATCGTCGATATCGCCATCGTCCAGACAAATCTGAGTGGCCCGTTCTTCGCCAAACTTGTCTTGAATCCCCTGCAGTTCGTCGGTGACAATCCTCAGCACCCGCTCGCGACGATTCAAGATGTCTTTGAAGTCGGCGATTTGAATGGTGAGATCGTCGTGTTCTGCTTGAATCTTGTCTGCTTCCAGGCCCGTTAGGCGGCGCAGTTGCATCTGCAAAATGGCATCGGACTGGGCTTCCGACAGCTCGAACTCCTCCTGCAGACCGGCTTTGGCCGTTGGAGAATCAGCCGCACCACGAATCAGAGCAATGATGCGATCGATATTGGACAGCGCCCGCAGCAAACCCACCAAAATGTGATCGCGCTCTTCCGCCTTGCGTAATTTGAATCGGGTACGGCGCTCGATCACGTCCTCGCGGAAGTCGAGGAATACCTGCAAGCTATCCTTCAAGTTCAGGGTGCGGGGCTCTCCCTCCACAATCGCCAACATGTTGACGCCGAAATTGGATTGCAGCGGAGTCTGTTTGTAGAGATTGTTGAGCACCACCTGGGCATAGGCATCGCGCTTCAGTTCGATAACCACGCGCATCCCATCGCGATCGCTCTCATCCCGAATATCCGAGATTCCCTCCAGCCGCTTATCGTTGACCATTTCGGCAATCTTTTCGATCATCGATGCTTTATTGGTCTGATAGGGCAGAGCGGTAATGATGATGGCTTCCCGTTCGGTATTCCCCCGCTTAAAGGTTTCGACATTTGCCACACCACGCATGGTGACAGAGCCGCGCCCGGTGGTGTAGGCATCGCGAATACCTCGCTTACCCAGAATCAGAGCACCCGTCGGAAAGTCTGGGCCGGGAACGTACTGCATTAGCTCCAAACTGGTGAGTTCGGGGTTCTCAACCAATGCCACGAGAGCATTCACCAACTCCGAGAGGTTGTGAGGGGGAATGTTGGTGGCCATTCCCACTGCAATACCGGAGGAACCGTTGAGCAGTAACTGGGGCATGCGCGCTGGCAATACCAGCGGCTCTTGCTGCGACCCGTCGTAGTTATCGCCAAAATCAACGGTGTCGGTTTCGATATCCTGCAGCAAACCATCGCGCGAAAATGCCGTCAGACGGCATTCGGTGTATCGCATCGCGGCGGGAGGATCGTTATCGATCGAACCGAAGTTACCGTGCCCGTCCACCAGCCGCTCGCGCATGGAAAAGTCTTGCGCCATGCGCACGAGAGCGTCGTATACTGCGGTATCGCCGTGGGGGTGATACTTACCAATCACGTCACCCACAACGCGAGCGCATTTGCGGTAGGGGCGATCGGGTCCCATCCCCAACTCGTGCATGGCATATAAGATGCGGCGGTGCACGGGCTTGAGACCGTCCCTAGCATCCGGCAGCGCTCGTCCTACAATCACGCTCATGGCGTATTCGAGATAGGACTGCGACATTTCGTTACGCAGGTCGGTCGGGATAATATTTCCGCTCATGCAAACTCCGCAGATAGGCCAGAATGTAGAATGCGATCGCCTTTCAAACCAACAAAGCCGAGAAGACAATCCTCAGCTAAAAATCGGTAGTAATTCGCAAGCAAGGCGGACGCAATAAAGTACCTCATTCTATCACGTGTACCTGCTGGATGCCTTACAGCGCCGTCTTTTGACCGACTCGACAGAACAGCAAAATAAACATAAAAATAGAGGTCGAGTCCCGCCACAAAACAACCCTTAAACTTTGCTTGAGATCGCCGCAGATATGACAGTGTTTGCTAGACTGATTTCCTGGATGCCCTCGTAGCTCAGTGGACTAGAGCACTTGGTTCCGGTCCAAGGTGTCGGAGGTTCGAATCCTTCCGGGGGCGTTATCTGAAATTGCCGAACGGCATTTACGCCGGTATGGTTCAGCGTTTTGCGGCCAGAGTCCAAAATTTCGCAAGCAGAGCCCCAGTTTTGTTTGCTGTTTTGAATGACCAATTTTGTATTCGTAGGCCGGTAGCTGCAAGATTCGTCGCCCTATCAGTCTGACCAATCCATCCATCCGCAATTCTGAGAATCTTCCAAGGCATCTGACCGAAATCCTGCCTAAGATGAAGATCGTTCCAGCCGCTGCGGGAATACTTTTAGGGTTGTGACCCTCCGACATTGAAGGCAATCTTTAGGCTTTAGCTATGGGAAAACGGACACTTACTCGACGTGGAGCCAGCACACTTCAGGCGATCGGGTTAACCATTGGAATACTGCTGATTGCAGGTGGTGCACTCCTTCCAGTGCTCGGTAGCCTATTCAATCGTTCCTCCACGTTAAGCCCCGAAGAACAACAGCAACTGGTGACTGAGTACGTCAGCACAGTTGGCTTCGATGCCTTTGTTGGCGATTCCCCCCGTAAAGGAGCTGAAGATCCAACATCACTGATATTTGAATTCTCAGATTTTCAATGCCCGTTTTGTGCTCAGGCCGCTCCAATTGTTCGGGAACTGATCGAAAAACGCGGTGACTCGGTAATGGTGGTGTACAAGCACTTACCCTTAGCCGCCATTCATCCGGAAGCAGTCCCTGCCGCACGCGCGTCTTGGGCTGCCGGACAGCAGGATAAGTTCTGGGAATACCACGATGCCCTGTTTGAGAATCAAGCGTCTCTGGGAGAAGACCTTTACGTTCAACTTGCACAAGACTTTGGATTGGATGTCGATCGCTTCAACCAAGATCGAAACAGCTCGGAAGCGCTCTCCGCGATTGAAGCTGACCTCGCACTGGCCAATGAGTTTAGATTTCAGGGCACTCCGACATTTATGGTCAACGATTTCATCATTCCAGGTGTCCCATCCCTAGAAGGATTCGAGCAGATATTGGATCAATTCGAGCAGAACGCCCCCAATACCTAAAGACCTAATAATTTCTTGTCTAACAGACTGCTGTATCACCATCTGGGGACGCTGTATCTCTTACAGCGTCCCTAATTTTGGTAACCAGTCTCTGGCAAACGCGCGACCGGTTCGGTTCAGCGATCGTAGTGCTTCAATATGAGGCTCGTCAGGCTCGATCGGGATAATGTGAGCGGATTCCCCCTGTCCCAATTGACGGACAACCCAATTAGCGGCTTCCAGGCCGGTCACTAAGGCTTTTTCCTGCGACCATGACCCGTGGCGGTTCACAATCCAGTCACCACTCATAAACACATTGGGGTAGCTGGTGTTCGCAGACATCAAATACTGGTAGCTCCCCGGAGAAAAGTGAGTCACCCCTCGCTGAACTCGAATCACGCTGCGGTCGATGACCTTGGCTGAGGCAAATTCCGGCACGCAGGTGGCCAAATCCCGCTGGACTTTCTCAACAATCTGCTCGTCACTCATGGGCAAGAGTTGGTTGGCGTGGTAGAAATCTGCCTCAATAACGCTGCCAGGAGCATCGGCAAATTCGTCGTGTAGAGCATTGAGGTCGAAGAATGTCCAACCCGTGGTGTTATCAAACCCAAAACAGGCGTTGGACGGGAGCGGAACGGAGATATGCCGCTCGAACCACAGCCGCACGGCCATGACATCAATCGATTTGAGATTCATTACGTCCAGAAACTCTTGTCGCTGACGCAGGTTTTCGCTACCTGCCACAATCCTCTGCATGCCGCTAATCCCGACCGAAAAAATCACGGCATCGGCCTCAAAGGTTCGATCACCGCAGACTACCCCAGAAGCTTCGCCGCGATCGTCCACCACAATATCGCTCACCCGCTGCCCGGTCAGGACTGTCCCTCCCAAATGTTCGATCGAGTCCACCCAAGGCTGGAAGATGTACTCACCAATCGTGCCGCGACACCACACCACATCAAAATCCGGCTGGTGGGCCAGGATGAAGTAATACAGCATTCCCAATGCGGCCGCAGCCGAACATTGTTCCCCCGGAGCAAATAACCCCACCAATAGCATGGGTTCAAATGCTTCTTTATACAGCCGCTCAGTCACCCCAAATTGTTTGAACAGCTCGCGGGCAGTGAGGCAGTCGTACCGCTTCCAGGCATCGTCAGAATTGTCGAAATCAATCGTTGCGTATAGCAACGGTAGAGCAGAGAGGCGATCGCCCAACGGCAACCGCTTGAAGTCCGTATAGACAAACGTCCCCAGGGGAGAGGGCAAACGAGGCATTTCTTGAAATAGAGGTGACTCCACCTCCAATCCAGCAGGAGAGTACTGCGACGAACGAGTGTAGGGAGTAAATGGCTTCAGCCCCAACTCATCCACCAAGCCAAAAATATTGCCGTAGGGATACCAAAATCCGTGAATCCCCCCTTCAACAGCGCGACCTTCCGGCGTTCTCCATCCAGCCGCCAATCCCCCCGGTTGCGAACTGGCTTCTAATAACGTCACGTCGTACCCTTGCTTAGCTAGATGGTACGTAGCTCCCAACCCTGCCCATCCAGCCCCAACGACAACAACCTTGGTGGGGGCGGATTCAGATTGAGATGCTGGTGACATAGCAAACTCCACAGTGCAAATAGTGATAGGGATCTAGCTAGATAGTGAGCGGAATCTAGATCGTTACAGGGGACCAGACTGTGGCAGCTTACCAGACTGGCTTGCAGCCCTAACTCTCGAGGCCATTCCTTAGCAGCCTTTGGCGGTCAGGTACAATCCCCTTGACCGGCAACCTAGGAGTAGATTTTTTTGAACACAGCAACACCAGTCCGGTAGTTGGCTAATACCTGAAGATGACAACCAACCGGGCCATGCGCCAACTGTCGCTCACTCGCACAACGTGCTTTACTCAAGCTCTAGCAGAGATGAGCGAGATTGGGTGGGATAATCCTTACCCCGCAACGCTTATCCCATTCCCGTCACAGTTTCTGACTCTTACATCCTCTACATCTAGCGTCAAAATTCGAAACTTACACTAAAATTGCATACATGTAGCTATGACCGATGCAGTGAGGACAGCAGAGATGTACGCCAACAACGCAGCAGCTCCCATTCCCACTGCAGATATGTCCAGCCGACCCAGGCGACGCATTCGCAGCATTGCCCCCAAGATGGTTAGCAATGCCGCCGTCTTAGTTCGACTGAACATCAAAACCACCCCAAATTTTGCAACTGTCGATCTGCGGGAGGCCAATCTCCGAGGTAGCAATCTTCGCAGAGGCAAGCTGGATGGTTCCAACTTGAGCGGCACCTGTCTCAGAGGGGCTGACATGACTGCAATTCAGCTCAATCGCTCGAATTTAACAGCCGTTGTATTGCAAGGGGCAATCCTGCGAGAAGCTCAACTGGCAGGCTCGATGTTGACTCGAGCTCAGTTGAACAGCGCCAACTTGCTTGGAGCCTTGTTGCAGGAGACGGATCTACAAAACGCCAGCTTGAGAGCAGCCGATTTAAGTTCGGCCATCTTGCAGTCTGCCAATCTCAGCGCTGCTGACTTGCGGGATGTATACGCGATCGCCACAAATTTCCGTAAAGCCTGTTTGTTTGAAGCCAATTTATCAGGAGCCACGCTCAGCGAGTCCGATTTTACGGACGCCGACATGCTGGTCAGCAATCTAGCTAATGCCAATTTGCAGGGAGCCGATCTCAGCGGAGCTGATTTGAGTGGTGCCGACCTAACTGGGGCCAACCTCAGCGGAGCCAACCTCACCCATGCCAATCTCAGTGGGGCCAATCTCAGTGGAGCTCTTCTACGGTCGGTAGACTTGTGGTCAGCCAACTTGACCGATGCAGACTTAACTGGGGCGACTCTTTACGGCACTAGCGAGCAAGAAGCCGTGTATCACCAGGTGCTTTCAAAACTACCTGGGACACTTCCCATCAATCTGGCTCCATCCACACCTGAGAGTCAATCACACCACGAAGGCTCGGAACTTGACCCGTCAAGAGAAAGCGAGCTAAAGCCCCTGGAATTGAGCTAGTTTGGTCACCAATTTGCCCTCTAGCTCGTTTAAATTGCTGGTCGCATACCAGTGGACATAGCATTGCAGACATTTCAGCGATGTCCCCCCTGACGATGCCTAGATTCTTTGTCTTAATTGAAATGGCAAGATTGAAATGGCAAACGCTATACATGAATGGAGACATGTGGCATGCCTGAATCATCCAAAACGCCCGAACCTGCTCAAGCAGACAATACGCAACTCAAGCCCGGCCAAGCTCCACCTCCAGCGTGGATGCTGCGCACCCTCTCCATCGCGGCCACAGCCTTCACGATTTTGGGACTTGAATTAATCATCAGTGGAATTGTCCAGGGATCTACGTTGCCCTTTCAAAACACCGCCATTCCGACATATTGGCCTGGTGGACTATTCCTCATCTTGGGTGTGCGCAACTTGTGGAGCTGGCACACGATGAAGCAGGCGGTGGAGCGCAGCCAAGAAAAGTAGGCGTAGTCTCTGTCCTCAAGTCCACTGGAGTCTGCTCTTCCGTCCCCAGCCCTGCGTCCACATCGGGAGGTTATTAGGGCTAGCCAGCGATGGATGAAGCTTCAACGTCGAAGACCATCAGTGCACATCAAGGTAATTCTGACACTTAAATCTCTGTAGCAACACTGCCAAAACCTGTGTTCGATAGCCCTCTCTCACATTGAGAAAAGGGAGCCGTAGATATCAAGCTCTCATGGTGTAGTTAGGCATCGAGGACGATATCCAGCTTCGATAACTCTGTCAAACTGACGTTGCCAAACTGACGCCCACTTATTCACGAGCGAGATCTCAAGCCGAAGCTCGGCGAAATTCAGCAGCAATTGCGATCGACTCGTAATATTTATTCAACTTTATGGGCACCATTGGCAATGTAAATACTTACCCGAAGAGCGACATCACTGAGTAGGCCTCGTCTTTTCCGTAATATTTGATACACATACATGAGGCAAGCGCTCTTTTTCTCAGGGCGAAATATATGGCTTTTTCCCTTGTGCATCAAGGGATACGCAGTTTTTAGCTGCTGCTTTGACGCAGTCACCTCCGCTCGCCCGCCTCTTGAAGCCGGTAAGTAAAAGTTTCTCCATAGAAAGTTTGGTCGAATGCAAACTTTCTTCATATACTGGGGAATGATCGTAGGTATTAATCCTCACTAGGTCATCGAGGTCATCGAGGAAATGATTTCAGCAGACTTTCCCTGGTTAAGTGCAGCTATCGTTTTGCCACTTGTGGCTGCATTCGGTATTCCACTCCTTCCGCCCACAGCAGCTATCGTACGCAAGTACGCGTTGGGCGTAGCTCTACTAGAGCTTGGTTTAATTCTTTTTCCCTTCACTCAGTACTTTGACGTCGCCAACCCCAGCTACCAACTTGTAGAGACGTATGCCTGGGTCCCCCAACTCAATCTCAGTTGGGCTGTTGCGGCTGACGGCATCTCGATGCCGTTGATTGTGCTAACTGGATTCGTCAACGCGGTCGCCATCTGGGCTGCCTGGGGAGTCACGAAAAAGCCTCGCCTGTTCTTCGGCTTGGTTCTTGTGCTATTGGCCGCCCAAATCGGCGTGTTTGCCGCCCGCGACTTGCTGATGTTCTTCCTGATGTGGGAGCTGGAGCTGATTCCGGTTTATATGTTGATTGCCATTTGGGGCGGAGCAAAGCGCCAGTACGCAGCGACTAAGTTCATCCTGTATACGGCTCTCGCTTCTGTGTTCATTCTGGTTGCTGCGTTCGCGATGGCGTTCTACGGCGACACGGTGACCTTCGACATGGCGGCGATCGTCCAGAAGGATTTCCCCTTCACGTTTGAGCTGTTGGTTTACGCCAGCCTGATTATTGCGTTCGGCGTCAAGCTACCGATTTTCCCCTTGCACACTTGGTTGCCCGATGCCCATGGTGAAGCCTCTGCCCCCATCTCAATGATTCTGGCGGGAGTGCTCCTCAAGATGGGTGGCTACGCACTCATCCGCACCAACGTTGAAATGCTTCCGGCAGCTCACTTGTACTTCGCCCCGATCCTGATGGTTTTGGGCGTGGTTAACATCGTCTACGGTGCTTTGAATGCCTTCGGTCAAGAAAACCTCAAACGTCGCTTGGCCTGCTCCTCGATTTCTCACATGGGATTTGTGCTGATTGGTATTGCCAGCCTGACTGACCTAGGACTGAATGGTGCTGTTCTGCAGATGATTTCCCACGGCTTGATTGCAGCCATGCTGTTCTTCCTGGCCGGTGTTACGTACGAGCGCACCCACACCCTCGACATGACCAAAATGGGCGGGTTGGCTCAGTCTATGCCCAAGACCTTCGCCATGTTTACCGCCGGTTCGATGGCATCGTTAGCGCTTCCCGGCATGAGCGGCTTTGTAGGCGAACTAATGGTGTTCCTTGGTGTTGCAAATAGCAATATTTACAGCAGCAGTTTCAAGGCGGGTGTCATTGTTCTGGCCGCGATCGGCCTTATTCTGACCCCTATTTACCTGTTGTCCATGCTGCGCCGCATGTTCTTTGGCAACGGGGATTCTGGTTCTGTTGTGGTGGACCCTTGGCAGGACATCAAGCCTCGCGAGTTGGCGATCGCCGCTTGCTTGCTGGTTCCCATCTTTGGAATTGGCTTCTACCCTAAGCTAGCGACTCAAACCTACGACGTTAAGACAATCGCTTTATCCGATAGGGTTACGCACGAAGTCACTGTTGTCGCAAATGCTCGCCGCCAGCATCCGGCAGTAGAATATGCCGACGCCAAGATTGCGCCCTCTTTGCCCTCTCTGCCCAGCATCTTTAGCACCATCGATCGCTGAAACAGAGTAGCTCGATCTTCCTCGACTAGTTGATGACAAGAGGCTACCAATGATTGGACGCCCTGCGATTGCAGGGCGTTTTTTTTGATTCCTAAGACAGGCAGCTCAACTACGGCAGCTCAACAGAGGTTGGTTTGGACACATGCGTCAACCCCCATCCCAACTTTTCGCGCAAAATCCGGAAAAACTCTGCCCGCTGCAGGCGAATGAGTTTAGTTTGAAACGGCG
This sequence comes from Cyanobacteria bacterium J06642_12, assembly GCA_039817825.1. Taxonomy (GTDB): domain Bacteria; phylum Cyanobacteriota; class Cyanobacteriia; order Thermostichales; family PCC-7336; genus PCC-7336. The sequence goes on from JBCBVA010000028.1 coordinate 20,088, forward strand.
ATTTTTCCACTCGAATTTCGTCTTGGGGCGAGATATAGCAACCGGCATTACCATCCACCACCAACACCAGCTGATCTTGAATGGGAGAGCGCACCACGATATTCTCTGTATCGGCAAACACTAAAGCCCGCGACGCCAAAGAATGGGGACAAATCGGAATGAGCTGCAGCACCGAAACCCCAGGGGTGACAACGGGGCCGCCAGCAGATAAAGCATAGGCGGTCGAACCGGTGGGGGTTGCAATAATAACCCCGTCAGCTGCTACGTCAACAGCAGAGTGCTCGCCAATCGAAATTTCGAAATGGCACATGCTGGTCAACGGCTCTCGGTGTAACACCATCTCGTTCAGTGCCAGCGCTTCCCAGACTAAGGAATCATTTCTCCACACTTGGACGGACAGCATGGTGCGCTCGTCCACGTAGCAGTCTCCGGCCAGAACCGACTCAGTAGCTTTGAACAGTAACGGCAGGTAGGTTTCCGTGAGAAATCCAAGATGCCCGGTGTTCACCGCCAGTAACGGAATGTTGAAGGGAGCCAATTGTCGAGCGGCTGCCAGCACCGTACCGTCCCCGCCGAGAACCACAGCAAAATCCATGTTGAGATCGAATCCTGGCGGAGCGAGGCGATCGACTGGACTGTGTCGCACCGGGCTGTCGGGTCGCGAGTACCCCAAAATGCCCCCCATTCCAGACGCAGCAATCACGTGCCAATCTTTCAGTTCCAACCATTCGGTTAAAGATGTGCAAGCCCGCACTGCCGAAGGTTTCGTATCGTTATAAATGATTCCGGCTGTGGACTGTCCCATAGGTTGCGAACGAGAAGAGAACAAGGGGCTCGGTACGATAGACGGGTTGCTGCGTTCTACCCAGCATAAACGTGACGAATCCAAACCCGGTGTTACAAACAGTAAAACGTTTTCACTCCACCACTATAGGGTGCTGGCTACTGCCTTAGATGTTGCATGTGTGCTTGTTTCCTGGGGACCTGTTGATACCTGCTATCCGTGAAACAGCATTGCTGCAGAGTCTACTCTGCAGTTAACAATCCGCTGTAGTCCCGCCCAACTCAGATTCTGGTGCACTGAAATTGAGGTATTGAAGTCCGGATATTTAACACCCACCATACAGAGATGTGTATTTCTCTCTGCGGACTCTGCCGAAGGGGGCGATCGCGAACTCATGCGGAGTGATGTTACGTTGAGAGACGATTCGCTACCGTTCTGAAGCTACTCAACTCATGGAAACGACGTCGTTTTTGCCCACCGTGTACCTATTGGCGCTGGCAGGCTTGCTCGCAGTTGTCGGCTGGCTTGTCTTTCGCGAAGTACAACGCAATCGTCGCCAAGAAGGAGTGATTAGCCGATTGCAGCCTAAATTAGTCAAGAATAGTGGAACCGCTGAAGAACACTACGAGCTGGGTAGTGTTTACCTAGAGAAGAAGCTGTACGACCAGGCGATCGCTCAATTCAAAAAATCGTTGGACGTCGCTGGCGACGATATCCCAGTGGTACTGAATGCTCTTGGCTACGCCTATTTCATTCAAGAACAGTATGACTTAGCGATCCGAAGCTACAAAACAGCTGTTCAAGCGCTAGACGAATACCCGACCGCCTGGAACAACCTAGGCCATGCCTATGAAAAGAAGAATCTGGTTGCTCCGGCTCTGGAAGCGTACGAAAAAGCCCTTGCTCTCGACCCCAAAAACGATGTAGCCCAGCGCAGAGTGCAGTCTCTCCGCAAGCGCCTCTCCCCAACCCAAGCTCAGTCGTAGATCAAACAGGTCTTAAATCAACATCATGTCATTACACTCTGTAATGGGTTGTTTGTTCTAATCAACACAAAGCAGTTAACACTCCATCCGTGCACTGCCGATCGCAGTCATCCCTCTATCTATCGGAGCTATCAGTTATTTAAAACGACGGTCTGGACGCATCGTTTATTCACAAGCTTCCTGAGTCTTTCGATCTCCACCTCCCCTAACTTCCAGGCGTTTGCGACCGATCGGGTGGGCAAAACACGTTGCCGTTTGCAACAGTTTGTCTCAAACAATCGCATCCTCCATTGCTATGGGCGATCGCGCAAAACAATATAATGAGCGCGCACTCAAGGTTTGTCACCATGACTGAGAAGCTGATCCAGGGTTTGCAGCGGTTTCAATCCGGCTACTACCAGAAAAATAAGGCGACCTTCGAAGCACTGGCCGACAGCCAAGCCCCGCGAGTCTTGTTCATCACCTGCTCGGATTCTCGCGTTGACCCCAATCTGATTACCCAATCGGGGGTAGGGGAAATTTTTGTCATTCGTAACGCTGGCAATATCATGCCTCCGTTCGGTGCTGCGAATGGAGGGGAAGGGGCAGCTTTAGAATATGCGCTTGGGGCCTTGGACATTCGCGAGATCGTTGTTTGCGGTCACACCAATTGTGGGGCCATGAAAGGCTTATTCAAGATGGACAAGCTACAAACCAAAATGCCGCTCGTGTACGACTGGTTGTTGCATACCGAAGCCACCCGCCGTGTGTTGAAAGAAAATTACAGCAGTTGCAGCACTGAAGACCAACTGGATATTGCCGTTGCCGAGAATGTCCTGACCCAGTTGGAAAACCTACGCACCTACCCGATCGTGCGTTCTAAGCTCCACCGCCACGAGCTGGTTCTTCATGGCTGGATTTACGACATCGAGGGCGGCAAGGTCTTGGCATACGACGTCAATCGCCACGAATTCGTCCCGCCGAGCCAAGTCACACCAGCCCCTGAATCGGCTTACAACCTGCATGCAGCTTGTAAGCGCCCCGAGCCAGCCCCCATTCCTAGCATCTCCCCCACGCCGCAACCCACCCCAGGGGTTGCGAGCAACCTGCCCGGTCGCGCGCGCCTGTCATCAGCCCAAGCCGATCGCATCTTTCGTGGCAGCCACCGCTAAGGGGGGGTTGACACCGTAAGCCTCAGCCCCATTGTTGGCCGGAGCTGGGTACAGTCAGAAGCTTCGGAGAGCCAATATTCCAAGCGAAAAATATCAACACCCTCCACCCCCAGCAGAACCTGGGGGGATTTGTTGTTGGACACATCTCAAAAATGGCTCGCAAGTTGCTATTTCGAGACTGTTTTTATCGCCAAATATCTTTGGAAAAGCTGCTGCCCAGAGGCGTTATCTTCAAAAAAAAAGCGTCCGGCCTGAGTGAGGTTGGTCGGACGATTAATAAAAGGCTCATTCCCTGAATTGATAAGACCATATAAAAGTCAAGAACTTGGTACCTACTATTGATTTTTTCTGTAGCATTCGCAGCCATCTGAGCGAGTGTGGCTGAGTTGAAGTTGAATAGACAGCCTGTGAAAAGTGCCTGGGTTGGGAAGAGCGGTTGGATCGTGTATTGAGCAGACCCAGATCGCCAAACTCCTTACCTTTTGGGAGGAGGTTAGGATTAGAAAAGCATTATTCGATACCTTATGACTCACATGCCATTTCTGCGGACGAAAGCAGCAATAAAATCTGCATCCTCCGCAGCTCTCACCATTTGCCGGGCAGGAACAAAATCGGTGGGATTCAGCTTGGCAGCAGCACTGTTGATCTCAGCCTGCAGCACCTCCAACGAGGAAACACCAACATCAGAACCAGAGTCTTCCAGCAATTCATCCGAGCAAGTCGTTCCCGAATCATCGATCTCCGACTCCTCTAATCCTGAAGACACCAACCCTGAAGACACTCCCCCCGAAGACAACAATCCCGAAATCAGTCATTCGGACATCGAAGACTCTCCATCCAGTAATAGTACGTTTGACTTATTGCCTGGGTTCTATCCCGATCCCGCCATAGACACAGGTATTGTCAGCGGCACCGTAGAAGCCAGCAGCTTAACAGGTACTGACTCCACCCCCACCGGAGCCTGCGAAGGGTTCGTCAACGAATCCCCCGACCACCAGATCAACTTAAGAGCTGATTTTAGCTATTTATCCTTAGAGATCGACAGTGCCAGCCCCGTATCGCTGGTCATCGTGGGAGAAAACGGAGATCGCTGGTGTGCAAGCGGATCGGGGCCCCGTATAGAAGAGGACGCCTGGTCGCAAGGCAGCTATGACATCTATGTCGGCAATCCCGACGCTCCCGAATCTGGCGACCGGTACGAGCTCAGTATTTCGGAAATCAATCCGAATCCATCCAATCAATTTGGTTCGGCCCCCTTCCAAGAAGGGCCGCCCGAAGAGGGAGTCCCCGGTGATTCGTTTGGTCAAGGAGACTACCAGCCCATTAACGTTGCCCCCGGCTTTGAACCCGATCCGGCGATCGGAACGGGGAACGTTGGCGGCCCATTACTAGCGACCGACGTCACAGGTGTAGCCGATACGGAAACTGGAGAATGTCAGGGGTACATCGACACCACTGCCGATCACTTCCTGACCTTAGAACAGCCCTTCCGCTACTTAAAGGTGCAAGCTGAATCCCCTAGCCCAACATCGCTGGTTATTGTGGGCTCGCAGGAAGTGTGGTGCTTTACCGGCAATAATCCGTTCATCGAAGGGGTTTGGGATGCTGGCGAATACGAAGTCTATCTGGCGAACTTGGATGGAGCGGCTGTCGGCGAGCGCTACGAACTACTGGTAACCGAACTCGAATAAATTGGCACGATCGTTTCCCCAAACAACTGCTATCATAAACTCATACCGACTATGACTTAAGGTCTAGAGACAGAACCTTTCGTCGCGCACCGGTTGCTAGGTTCTCCTAGGAAGCTGACTGCTTTTCAAGGGGGGTAATGGCAAGGTTGCTAACTCAGGCAGGTCATGCCAGACAAATCCCCCGATTTAGACACCTACCCCGATATGGAGGCTGGTTTAGCCATGGTGACAGCAACATCCGCACACATGTACTCCACAACCATCGACATCTCAGCAGATCGGCGGGCCAACTTGGTTGCTCTGCTCAACCAAACGTTGGCGGACACCTTGGATCTCAAAACCCAGGTCAAGCAGGCCCACTGGAATGTAAAGGGAATGCAGTTCATTGCATTGCACGAAATGTTTGATGGGTTCGCGACCACTCTAGAAGGCTATGTCGATATGGTGGCCGAACGAGTTACGGCACTTGGGGGCGTGGCGATGGGAACCGCCCGAATTGCGGCTCGCGAGTCCAGCCTGTCCGAATACGACCTCAATGCAGTATCTGGTGAGGCCCACGTAAGGGCACTCGCTCAACAATACAGTCACTATGCTGCGGCCGTGCGAGCGGCGATCGCCACGGCAGAAACGAACGACGATGCCGATACCGCGGATCTCTACACCGAAATCTCTCGTCAAATTGACAAGGATCTATGGTTCTTAGAAGCTCACTTACAGGACTAGTGCCTGAGCGAGCCGATGGCAGGAAGCACATGCCTAGCCAAAAGCTGTATAGCCGAGAGTCCATATCTCTAGCTATACGCTTGACAGGCTACTGGCTTTGACTGAGAGGCTACAGCGCTACTTAGCGGGTAGCCTCTTATTTAGGCAGGTTTACCCACCAGCAATTGCATTAGAGTGGGAGCAGTCTGCCTCCTTTGGGTCAGCACCGCGTCTATGTCTCTAGTTGCAGAATCCTTTGGCGGATACGTAGAACGTCGCCGCACAGAACTGTTCCGCACTCAGCGTCGCCAGCGCTGGGTGTTTTTAACGTGTTTGCTGGCTATCTATTTGTGGCCCTACTACCTACTAGGAGTAGCCGTTTTTCCGGCTCCACTCACTGGCTTAGGAATTGCCTTGTCGGGGCTAAGCCTGTATGTCGTGGGCAGCTATTTCGTGTCCGGCGGCTCCAGCCAAGCCCTACCTACCTTGACATCAACTCGAGCAGAAGCCGTTTGGCGATTTACAACCCAGATCGTATCTGTGCCCCATCTGGCAATCGTGGTATCGATTTGGCTGGGGTTGGCGCTGTGGGGAGAGGTGCTGGTACCGGTGTTTAGTCGTCAGGTTCCCCAGCTACTGGCGGGGATTGTCCTCAGTTCGGTGTTAGCGGGTGGGCATTTCTGGCGCACATTACAGCTTTGGCCGCTAGAAGGAACACAGCTCTGGCACGATTATCTGGCTGATGTGAGAGAGGTTCTGGGGGCTTACTACCAGCAATTGGAGGATTCCAGGCGATCGCTGCATCGTTATACCGACCTAAATGACGATTTGCAATTGGAAGCGTTGGAAGCCAGACAATTATTGCGCGAATTTACCGGGCCCCTGGGGCTGGATTCAGTGACAGAAACCATGACGACTTACGTGCGCAGTTTGGAACATTCGCAGAACAGCTTGGCACAACTGCTCCACCGACTGGAGACCGGTTCGCTGGTATTGGAGTCATCGCTAATGCAGGTGGAGAGTTACCTAGATATTCAGTCCGAGACCGCCTTTCACTTAGATTGCATCGAATTTTTAGGGGATTTGTACTTAGATCCGGTTGTTCAGCTCGGTGGGGAATTGGAAGCGGTTGCCGATCGCATTGCTGGAGTGGCGGAAGAATTAGAGGGCTTGCAGCATTCTATCGGACACGGCTGAAAAGCGCGCTTACAGACAACCACTTAGGCTTGGCAAGCCGCAACGGTAGATTTTCCGTACACTCCCGTTTGGGATGACCTCAAATAGGAATGACCTTAAATTCGGGTCATCTTAAATTGGTACGCTCTCAAATGAACCATCCTTAGCGAACACCCCCGTATGTGTGGCGTACAGCCTTGAAAATCTTATATATCCCACTTGACGAACGACCCTGTAATTACGACTACCCGCAACACATTGCTCGTTTGCAGTCTCAGTTGCAGCTAGTCGTTCCCCCTCGCCCACTGCTGGGGCAAAAGAAACAAGCTGCCGATGTCAGTGGTCTCTGGCGATGGCTGATAGATTCGCTTCCAGATTGCGACTGCGCGATTCTGTCACTGGAAATGCTGGTCTACGGCGGTCTATTACCCTCGCGCTTGCACCAATTGTCGCGGGAAAAGTTGCATAATCGCCTGCAGCAATTTCACAACATTGCACACCTCTGGCCAAATATCCGCCTTCTGGCCAGCAACTTGATTATGCGCGCTCCACGATACAACAGCAGCGAAGAAGAACCAGATTACTACGAGACGTATGGAGAACAACTATTTCAGTGGGGATGGTTGCAGGATCGAGCCCAGACAGTGGGGTTATCGACAGAAGGACTGACGGTATCGGAGAAAACGCAACTGGAATCCCTCTCTGCATCTATCCCCACACAACCCTTGAATGATTATCGGGAGCGTCGGCGCAAAAATTTAGATGTGAATCTGGCAGCGATTGACCTGGTAACAGACGGTGTTCTGGACTTTCTGGCAATCCCTCAAGATGACTGTGCTGAGTTTGGGTTTACGACCAGCGATCGCCGACAAGTGTACGACCGTATCGAGACGCGAGGCTTGCACGAGCAAATTCACGTCTATCCTGGTGCCGATGAAGTGGGATGTTCGCTACTTGCTAGGGCATCTACCCAGCGACTGGAACGAGCCATCAAGATTTACCCTCTCTATAGTTCGCGGCAGGGATCGCAGGTCATTCCTCTCTATGAAGATCGCCCGATCGCTGAAAGCACTCAGTTGCACATTCGCGCCGCAGGCGCAGAGGTTGCTGGCTCGCCCTCAGATGCTGACATTGTCCTCGCGGTCAACGTTCCCGACCAATACTCCCAAGAAGCAAAAGACCAACCCAAGCAACTCAACATTTCACAATCACCCTCCGAGTTTATAAAGCACATCCAACAACTGGTCACAGAGGGAACGCCTGTAGCTGTAGCCGATGTGGCATTCGCTAATGGCGGAGATACAGCACTGATCCAACAGATAGATGCCGCCTGTGGTTGGGAGACAGTGATCGCGTACGGCGGCTGGAATACATGCGGCAATAGCTTGGGTAGCACGATCGCCGCCGCGGTTGTAGGAAAGGAAAGCAATGTGCAAGAGGCAATCGCCTTCAACACCATCTATCACCTATTGGAAGACTGGGGGTACCAGACCATTGTCCGCTGGGCGTTGATGGAGTCCTGGCTCGCAGACCTAGGCGCAACTTACTTCGATCTGGATGGCCACAGTGAAGTCGTGGAAGCCGAAATTGGCCGCAGGCTGAAAGCCGTCTGGACATCGATCGTGCGGCACTCGTTCCAAGACTGGAGCATTACATCGTTAGACATTCGGTCACCGTGGCAGAGGATGTTTGAGATCGGCATAGCGCTACAAATTCGGAGACAAGCGACCTCCCGAGATGTCTCCACCCCTCAGTAACCCCCATCTCAAGTACTCTATGGCTTCGCAAGCAGAGCAGCTACCGCTGTGCTAGGACAAGTGCGAAGTAGTTGTTGGGATCGGTCCAAGCACGAACGGGATTCAGTCCTAGCTCGGATAGTTGCTGCTGAATTTGAGATAGGTCAAACTTGCGAGAGATTTCGGTCATCATCAGTTCCCCGGCCGCAAACTCGATCGTTAAGTCCAGATCCTTGAGGGTTACCGTTTGCTCCACCAGGCTTTTCAAATAAATCTCGATTTGCACACCCTCGTTGTAAAAGGAATAATGTCGGAAGCAATCCAGATCGAAATTTCCTCCAAACCGACGGTTGAGATGCCGCAGCATATTCAGATTAAATGCAGCCGTCACCCCCTGACGATCGTCGTAGGCAGCTTCCAAAGTGGCAGTGTCTTTATGCAGGTCAATGCCCAGCAGGAAAAACTCCCCTGGCTGCAGCGCAGCAACAATAGAGGCCAGGAACGACTGGCACCGTTCAGGAGGAAGATTGCCAAGACTGCTACCAATGAACGAGATCGCTCGATTGGAAAGTTTGGTAGCAGGCAGCGATTCCAAGCCGCGATCGTAGGTGCTGGCCAGGGCATGGATGCGCAGCGTAGGATAGTCCAGCAATAATGCGTTCGCACTGTGCTCCAAGATGCCAGCACTGACGTCAATAGGCAGGTAGCGCAACGGATATCCTGCCGCTTCGTAAGCATTCAGCAGCAAGCGAGTTTTGATAGAACTACCACTGCCCAGCTCAACCAGCTCGCAGGCTCCAGTAATCTGGACAATGTCAGCGGCACAATCCCTGAGAATCGCGGCCTCAGTTCGGGTGGGATAGTACTCGGGAAGCTGGCAAATTTGTTCGAACAGTTGCGAGCCGCGATCGTCGTAGAAGAAGTACGGAGGGAGAGATTTCGGGGTTGCACTCAAGCCGGAGCGGGCATCTCGACGGGCGGATTCTTGGGCGATATCGGACGCAACAATGGAGTGAATAACCAGGCGATCGTTATGGGTAGAGGTGCGAGCAGACGGTTGGGTGCAGGTCATACAGAAGCGCACTAAAGCTAGATTGTGATGGGAATTACACGACAGTTGAGCCGATGAATTAACCCCTTTCGACCATTACAAAACAATCTGCATCTAGCAAGCTTACGAGAAGATTAGGAATTGCTGGGTCGGTACTGGGCATCTATATCGATGCAGAGGAGCGAATTGTCGGGATCTAGTGCTCTGTCAGCGTAGAAGTGATGTTCGATTACTCGCTCTCCGGCTTGCCGTAACGCATTCAACGATTGACCGTATTCCTCAAAGCAAGTCTGAAAAGACACTAGGAATGGTAGAAACATTACTCGCTACTGTTCGGCAATGTCGGCTAACTCCGACAGGGTTGTCACCCGGTACCCTTGCCGTGTCAGCTCTGGTAACAGCAACTCTAGCGCTGCAACTGTGCGGTTTCCACGCTCACCATCGTCTCCGCGATCGTGCAACACAATAATTGACCCTGGCTGAATGCGATTGAGAATGAAATTGGCAGAGAATTCGGGGCTACCCAGCAACGTATCGTAGGGGAAAATCGAGCCCAATACCGAGCGATATCCCTGTTGTTCCACCACGTCCAACATGTCCGGTACAAATACCCCTTGCCCAGGACGATACCACTGCAGCGACTCGGTTCCACTAGCGGCCACAATCTCTCGCTCGGTCAACTCTAATGCAGCCAAAAAATCCCGTTCACTCTCCCCAAATAGACGGAGACTCATGCGATCTTCCAGCATGTGATTGGCCATTTCTATGCCTGCAGCACTAGCATCCGCCAGCACCTGTTCGTTCCCCTCAATATGCGAGCCAATGATAAAAAACGTGGCCTTCGCTTGATAGTCCTCCAGCACGCGTAAAATCTCGGCAGTGGTTTCAGCACCGGGACCATCGTCGATCGTCAGGGCGACTACCGGCTCGTCAATGTCGAAGTAAAACAGCATGCGATCGCCCGACAATTGAGCCATTAAATCGAGCGCCCAGCGAGGTTGACGGTACAACAGCCAGCCGGCCAGTAGCAGATTGGCCACAATCAAAACTGCCAGTGCAGTCACCAATCGGTTCAGAAACTTCAGCATTATCCGCACCTTAAGCCCGTCACTACTATGACCCGAGAGCCATCGCATAGATAGAGACACAATCGCAAATGTGTATCGAGCACGTCCACAGTCACGACTGAGGTCTCCAGCACTGCCTTACCTGTTGAGTTTGGGTCGATGACGTAGCGAGTTTATTGAAATTGATGGAGCAGTGAGGGCGATCGCTGCCACGCATACCGGATGAGGGTTCAATTCATTTCAGGAGCGGCTATTTCAATCGGCTTAGAGTGAGAGACAGCTATGAAGTTTTACATCCTAGAGGCATTCAGCCTGTTGCTGAAAACCATGCCATTCATCTTGATTCGGCTGGGTACCTACGCCCTGTTGGGGGTGGGGTTGACTATATACTTTGCGATCGCGGGGGGGATTGCGTGGCTGTTGGGCCAGCTCTTCGGTCCGCTGGGATTCATCATCATGCTGGCGGCGGCAGCCGGTGCTTGGGGGATTGTCCAATGGGCTACTCGGTATTTCTTTTACCTATTGAAAGCCGCCCACACAGCAGTACTGACCGAACTGATTGTGACAGGGGAATTGCCCTCCGGATCGCAAGTTGAATACGGCAAGCAGCAAGTGACCGATCGCTTTCGCGACACCAGCATTATGTTTGCCGTCGATCGCCTAGTGGATGGCATCGTGCGTGGTTTCAACCGCAAGTTTGCTCGAATCGCTGACCTGCTCCCCATTCCCGGTATGGATAGCTTGGTAGGGGTCGTCCAGACCATCATCGGGTTTGCCACCACGTTTATTGATGAATCCATTTTGAGTCGGGCCTATCGGTATCGTGAAGAAAACGTCTGGGCGGTGGCTCAAGATGGCGTGATTTTGTACGCCCAAGCCTGGAAACCAGTGTTGGCCAACGCGGCAGCTCTGGCGTTGGTGTCCTATCTTGAAGTGCTGGTAGTGCTGGTGGTATTGGGTTTACCGGCGATTGGACTGGGACTATTAGTTCCCGCCCTGAAAACCCCTCTAGGAATCATGGTGCTGCTCGCAGCTTGGATGTTTAAGTTAGCCTTTGCCGACGCTCACGCCTTGGCAGCGACCTTATTGGCTTACCATCGCAGCACCGAAGACCTGACCCCCGATGCAGAATGGCAAGAGCGATTGTCTGGCTTGAGCGACAAATTTAGAGAGCTGGTGAAAAACGCGGCCGAAGCGACCGGACGGGTAAGAGGAAAACTGGCGTCCACATTGGATAACGACCCTTCTGTAACTCCTCCTGATGACACCCCCAGCACGGAAACCCTGTCCTAACCAAAGAAAAAAACGACATTAAAATCCCCCCTTCCAAACCAGAAGAGGGGATTTATCGTTAGAGGATCGATTCTCTAGCAGTCGAAGCTTAGTACTTGTAGCTTTCGGGCTTGTAAGGGCCTTCTACCGGTACGCTGATGTACTTGGCTTGGGTCTCAGATAGCTGAGTGATGGTGCCGCCGAAGCCTTGCACCATGTAGCGAGCTACTTCCTCATCTAACTGCTTGGGCAGGACTTCTACGGTAACCGCAGCAGGCTTGTCGGCAGCAGGTAGATCGGCAAACTTGCGCTCAAACAAGTACATCTGAGCCAGCACCTGGTTGGCAAACGAACCATCCATAATGCGGGAGGGATGACCGGTAGCGTTCCCTAAGTTCACCAAACGACCTTCCGCCAGCAGAATCAGGTAATCCTGAGGATCGTCGCTGCGATACACCTGATGAACCTGAGGCTTAACCTCTGCCCAGCGCCATTCTTTGCGCATAAAAGCGGTATCGATCTCGTTATCAAAGTGGCCGATGTTGCACACGACAGCACCAGCTTTGAGGCAGCGCAGCATGTTGGCATCGCAGACGTTGACGTTTCCGGTGGTTGTTACGACCAGATCGGTCTTGGCCAGCAGATCGCGATCGATGCTGTTCAACGTACCGTCATTAACGCCGTTCTTATAGGCAGAGACCACTTCAAAGCCATCCATGCAAGCTTGCATAGCGCAGATGGGGTCGACTTCCGCCACCTTCACAATCATGCCTTCTTGACGCAGAGAGGCAGCGGAGCCTTTGCCCACATCACCGTAGCCAATTACCAGTGCCTTCTTACCGGCCATCAGGTGATCGGTACCGCGCTTAATGGCATCGTTCAAGCTGTGGCGACAACCATACTTGTTGTCGTTTTTGGCCTTGGTAACCGAGTCATTCACGTTGATGGCAGGAATTTTCAGCGTTCCGGCTTCCAGCATTTCCATCAAGCGATGAACGCCTGTGGTGGTCTCTTCAGTAACGCCGTGGATGGCTTCCAGCATCTGGGGATAATGCTCGTGGATGTGGCCGGTCAGGTCGCCGCCATCATCTAAGATCATGTTGGCACCCCACAGCTCACCATCGGGGGTGCGGCAGGTTTGCTCGATGCACCAGATGTACTCCTCTTCGGTCTCTCCTTTCCACGCGAAGACAGGCACACCGGATTCGGCGATCGCCGCTGCAGCGTGATCTTGAGTGGAGAAGATATTGCAAGAGGACCAACGAACGTCGGCCCCCAGCTCACACAGAGTTTCGATCAGAACGGCAGTCTGAATGGTCATGTGGATGCAGCCAATAATCTTGGCTCCCTGCAGGGGCTTGGCATCGTGGTACTTGGCCCGAATCGCCATCAGAGCGGGCATTTCGCTTTCGGCGATCGCGATTTCCTTGCGGCCCCAACCGGCCAGGGAAATATCGGCAACTTTGTAGTCTTGAGCTAGAACTTGTGTACTCATAATGTCGGTATCGATCTACAGGACGGCTGTCTGGTTGACATACTGTCGGCGAACATCTGGTGCATTTGTCCCGATCCAACAGCCCCGAGCCAACAGCCCCGAGCCAAACGTTCCTCAGATGCATTGAAGAAGTTCGCATCTTTCATTGGTACAGCACAAGCTAGTACTGCAACATTCGGCTTCTATGGAGGGTCACAAAAGATCGCGCAGCTATGGCGATAGAGCAAGTCGTGACTGATCGGCTGGATCTGGAACAGCACACGTGCTAACGCTTGAAGTCCAGGGTTCACTCGACGTGTCACAGGTAGGAGGCAGACTTGCCTATTCGCTGCGATTCATTCATCGAACATACTAACGCACGAGTGCCCACTCGGCATATGAGTGAAAACCGATACACCTAAGTTCCAGACACGCCCTAATCCCGACAAGCAAGTCACTTCAAACTCTCTCTAACCAAAGCTAACCGTTAAATACGGCTCCTGAAACTTCGCCCCGGTCACTTGCCGACCGGCCAACCCCTGCGGCAAAAACAAATTCCGTCGCTGATCCCCAGCCGTAATTGTCAGTTCAGGACCAGATTGACTCAATTCAATTTGAGACTTACTGAAGCCTGGAATAAACAGTCGTACCATTCGCTTGTCCACATCAATATCGACAGGCGGTGGAACGGACGGTGTGGCTAGCACGGGGCTGACGGCATCGGTCAGTAGTGACCAATCACCGTTTGTCAACGCTGGAACGGCATGGACGGGAATGGGTTCGAATTCGTGGGCTCCCGCACCACCGCTCCCCTGAGAGGTGACAAACGCTCCACCGATAGTGAGGCCAACCATTTGGGCGCTCCCCCACAAAAAGCGGGCTGTATTGACAGCAACGGCATCTTTGGAGGTGACCAAGTAAGCCCGCACGCGATCGGGATTATCGAGCGCCGCTTTTCCACTATCCAACAGGTCTGTGCCAGCACCGCTGCGGGCTTGAGAGATGAGCTGGTCGGCAGAGGGGGCCGAACCACCTGAGACCGCTTGCAAGAGGGGATCGGCAAATGGGCGTAACGTTCGGAATAAGTCGGAATCAAAGAAGGCGTCGGAAGCTCGGCGGCGGTACCAACTGCCGACTTCGGGCGTTCCGAATGCGCGCAATGTGGCCATATTGCCCGTACCGTCATACACAATGACGTCGTAATCGCCACTGGCGTCGTATTCCTTCAGCCAATACAGCCCCGTAACGTCATCCATCCCCGGCAATACCGGAATTTCTTGGGCAAAGATCTGCTTAAAGAATGGCTTGTCTAAGTACTGCTGTTCAAACTCTTTCACCATCTCCCAGCCGCTTTCAAGGGAGGCAGTGCCCCGCAGTTGTACGGCACTCAAGTTCGGTTCGATCGCCTGAGGCTGAGCAGAGACATCTACCTCCAACAAAGATGAGAGTGACAGTCCAATCTCGTGGCTGACCAGCAGCGTACGCTTACCTCGCTCGGCAGCAGCTTTGGCAGCGGCGATCGCCACCGTGGTCTTGCCCGTGCCACCTTTGCCCAAAAACGTCAGAATCAAACTCATAATGCCAGTTGTCCACTCAGTCCAATGTCTGTCGGTGCCTACTTATCCTGGCACTGCTTGTAGCATTAACGCGACACTCCGCAAAAATCCCAGGTCTCTTCAGCGGCTCCCCTAAATGAACTACCCCGCCGCAAGCGGACGGGGTATCCCTGCCCTCAGAAAAGCTTTAGCTGCTCATCTCGATGCAATT
>JBCBVA010000029.1:0-34512 GCA_039817825.1 Cyanobacteria bacterium J06642_12
CGTGCTTGAGAATATGCAGACCACACTGACCAAGACCCAAGCTGAAATCGAGCGTATCAAGCCCTATGACTTTGCAGCCATCGAGCGGGAATTACAGGGCATGAGCTTGGAGACTGCCAAACAGGTTTTGACCTCCCAAATTGTGAATGCAGAAGACGTGGCTGAGCTACCCCCCGTATCAGAAGCAGCGGTTCGGCTGGCGTTAGGCCGCTTGAATAGCACTGTTGTAGGCAGCTCTAAGGACGATCTGGTGGCGGCCTGGACGGCGTTTAAGACCGATCGCAATCAGCGCAACCCCCACCTGATCGGCCAGGGCAGTGTCAAGAATCTGCTCGACAGCCTAGCTGCCCAAACCCAAGCACTCCAACCTACCAAACAACCAGGCCGCAGTATCCCGCCAGCGGTGGTGACTCTGATCGAGAAGCACGAAGGTTTCCGTGCTAATGCGTACCCCGATCCCGTTCATGGATGGCAGGTGCCAACGATTGGGTACGGCACAACCACCTATCCCGATGGTCGCAAGGTTAAGCAGGGAGATACGGTTACGCGGGAGCAGGCCAAGCAATATTTGATGGATTTTCTGCTGCAACAATGTCGGCCCGCCTTGGCGAAGATTCCTACCTGGAACCAGATGAATGCCAATCAGCAGGGGGCGCTCTACAGTTTTGCGTACAACTTAGGGCCGGGCTTTTACAACGCTCCCAATCGTGATTCCATTACCCGCCTGTGCGATAGTCCCGAGCTGTGGACGAACAAAGCAGAAGTCACCCAAATTTTCGAGCTATACCGCAATCCTAATGACCCCAAGGTGACCGAGGGTTTGCGGAAAAGACGGCGGGAGGAAGCGGAGCTGTTTTGTACGCCAGTTGAGACGGGCGCTCTCCAGAAGACTCATCGCCAGAAGAGCAATGTTCAGAAAAACGGTCAACATCAGGCCACAGAGATCGCGTCTACCGTGGCAGGCAGCAACAAGCAATTACTTAAGCTGAGCGTCAAGTACTATTCCCAACTGGATAATGCTACCGATGTGTTCGGCCCTGGCTCGCGCCAATGTTGCACCAGCAGCAATGCCATGCTGTTGAACTGCCTGCTGGATGGCGAGCTGGATATGCTGGCGCTGCAGCGATCGCAGAACCAAGCAGAATCGGTGTATGACGATTTTGTAGCTCGCTACGGAGATACTACCAACCACGATGCTCAGACGAAGGCACTGCAGGATTTTGGGGTGAAATCCTACTGGAGTACGAGTCTGTCGCAAGAGTTCTTACTCAAATCCCTCAAGGCCAATGTCCCAGTTGTGATTGGCGTGTTGTACAAGCGTTCGGGACATATTGTGGTGGTGGTGGGCCACGACCCAGCGAGATCGGGATTTCTGGTGCACGATCCATACGGCACTCGCAAAGGCACGAGTAACCTATATGCCATTGGTCAGGGGGGCGAGTACGACCTCTACACCTACTCCACCCTCAAAACCCTGTTTGACCCCAAGAAGAATGGCTGGGGACGAGTGGTGACCTCCGTTAAGGGAACCCCTACTGGATTGACGTAAGCAACTCCCTACGAGTTCAAATGTGCTGCATGTTGCTTCACCCGCAGCATTCTGTCTCAAGACGGGACTAAGATTTTGCGGATATCGAGTAAATAGGCGTTGTTACTAGAGCCAAACATAACGTGGCTAGCCAGCGTTGACATCGCGCCGTCACTGCTGTGGGGGGGCAGTTCCTGCAGCTCTTGGCGATCGACCGAATTCATATCCGGTAGGCTATCGGCCAGAATTCCCCACAATCCAGCTTGAGCTACATTCACCACAATCAGATACTGGTGCGCACTGACCGCTTCACACTTGGGCATCCGTTTGTGCAAATCGAGCCAGCGAACGGTGTGCTGACCTGCCGGTACCATGCCCGCTTCTTCCAAGCTACGGCAGATGGCTGGCGAGGCACTGGATACTTTGACAACTGACTCTGCCGCCAGCATGAGGGGAACATTGGCGATCGCAAACGTCAGGTACTGGTCGAATTCAGATATAGAATTTGCCATTTCAGTGAGGAGCCGGGTTGCCAATCATGGTCAGGGTTGAACGTATAGCTTTCAGCAATCAGCTATGGAGAGTTCTCCAGCCATTTTTCCTGGAAAATCAAGGATTTGAGCTGTCTCCGCACTCCAGACCTTACAGCGGATTGCTATTGCTGAAATGTCCGCAGTGGTATGGCCACTGCACCATCACGTCATCCTCCTATTACGTGCCTGGCTGGAGGAGATCGGCCACAGTACTGAGCAGAATCGGGTCGACACAGGGTTTGGTGAGAAACCCCACAGCCCCCAACTCGCGCGCTGCCAGACGGTGTTTCTCAGAGGAGCGGGAGGTCAACATGACCACAGGGATATTGGCCCATGCTGGAGTTTGTTTGATCTGGCTCAAAAACTCGTATCCGTTCATCATCGGCATTTCCAGATCGCACAGAATCAGATCGATCGCCGTTTCCTCCAGCCGCTGCAAGCCATCGCGCCCGTTGCGAGCTTGGCTAACCGCATACCCTGCTTTTTCCAAGGTCGTTGCCACCGTCATGCGTTGCGTGAGTGAATCATCGATCGCCAAAATCGTCGCTCTAGCTGTCCACCCCTGCCCGTCTTCCCAGTTTGCAGCATCTGAGTTCACAGCGTCTGAGTTCACTATTGCCGAGCCCCAACCAACCTCCTCCATCGGGCTAAACCGAGCCCCAGCCTGAGTTTCGAGCTGTTGCGTTCCCGTGCGCTCCCGTTCGATCTCCGTCACCAGCCGTTCGCCATCTACCACCAGCGCCAGTCGTCCATCCGCCAACACCGCCCCACCACAGACGTAGTTGGGGGGCACAATCGCGCTACCGAGGGGGCGCACCACCAGCTCTTGCTCCGCAATGGCGCGATCGACCGCAATACCCAACCGAATCTCCCCCGACTTTACGAGCAACACCGTCTGGGCTGAATTGGGGGCAGAGAACCCACCCACGCTAAAGCTTCCGGGGGGAGAGGTATCCGGGTCGGGCACGGGAGAGCGGTAGGGGAGGACTCGCGCCAGAGGGTGAATTGGAATGTAGCAAGTATCATCTCCCTCCCCCCACAGCATCGCTTGACCGTTGTGCTGCTGCTCGAGGCGATCGGGGCTGGGCACCAGAATTTGTTCGATACCGTCGGCCAGGAAGGCGTACGTTTTATATCCCACCTGACAGAGCAATAGTGTTTCTAGGGTCTGGTTGAGGGGGATAGATAGGGTGAAGCTGGTGCCGCTGCCAATGGTGGAGCTGACGGTGACTTGTCCCTGCAAATCAGTCAACCTGGCCCGCACCACATCCAGTCCCACTCCTCGCCCGGAGATGTCGCTGACTTCCTTCGCGGTTGAAAATCCCGGCTGGAACAGCAAGTCCAACAGTTGGCGATCGCTGTAAGCTTCTACCATCGACGCAGGCAAACCGCTAAATTCTAAGGCGCGCTGGCGAATGCGCTCGGGGTCGATGCCGCCACCGTCATCTCGAATGCCTACCATTAACTGACTGCCTCGACGAGCGCAGCGGATGTCGATCTGTCCTTGCGGGGGCTTGCCTGTATCCCGCCGAGTAGCAGCCGATTCGATGCCGTGGTCAAACGCATTCCGAATCAGGTGCAGGAGCGGATCGTAGAGTTGTTCAACGATCGCTTTTTCCACCAGCACCTGTTCGCCACTGGTGGTCAGGGTGACGGGCTTGTTGTAGCGATTTTCCAGTTGTTTGAGGATGCGTGGCAGGCGATTGAGGATGGTTCCCATCGGCACCATGCGGGCATCCATCAGTACGTCGCGGCTGTTGGTCAGCAATCCCCGCTGTTTTTCGAGTGATTGGGCCGACGCCTGGGCAAACAGGTCGATTTCGTCGGTAGCTTCACCCAAATAAATGGCATCGTCCACCGTATCGAGAATAAACTCGCGGGCTTGGCTGAACCGCTCCAGTTCTAGCGCGTCGAAGTCTGACTGGGCGAATTCTGAGGGGGGAGGTTCTGTGTTTATAGACTCTAAATCACTAGATTCAAGATTGCTGGATTCTAATGTGCTGGACTCCAGTTTGGGAATCTCTAGCGGAGCTGCCGTCTGGGGATAGGGGCTTTCTAGAGGGCGTTCCCAGTCTTGTAACTGGCGCAATCGCTGTTGGTGGCGAGTTAGGCGACCCACCAAGACCCGCACCGCTTCTCGCAGTTGCTCGTTTTCCAGCGCTTGCCGATTGTGCAAGGACAGAAGTTCTGAGAGCAGATAGTTGAGGCGATCGAGTTGGTCGACTTGGACGCGAACTGAGGTGGCTCGGGCGGATTGGGTGGGCAGTTCGTTGGGGAGAGCAAATCTTGAGGGTGTGCTTGGGGAGGTGCTGGAGACGGCGGTAGAGGTGGCTGGGTTGTGTGCGGCACTCTGGGCTGGTTCAGAATTCTGAGTTGGTGGGAGATTCTGGACTGGTGCAATAGGGGACTTTGGGCTGGCGACGCTGTCTACTGTCTCTGGTGTTTCGGTTGGAGGGCTAAACGATTCTCCGACTTTGGACAGCATGGAGGTGAGGCCCCCCAGTAGAGAGAAAGACTCCGTTTCTTCAGTCGAAGTGTCTTCAGCCGATTCGGGTGTTGTTGATTCAGGTTGGACATTGAGAGACCCGGAGTCTACGGAAGGTGCGGACTCCTCAGCCAGTACCGTAGGGTCGGAGGGGGTCGCTTCCACAGTTTCAGGCTCTTCTATCTGGCCTTGCGGTTTGCTGTCCAGCGGGTCAGCAGCATCCCCAGTATTTAAATCGCTGGTGCTTAAATCTCCCGTCGTGACGTCAACCGTCAGATCGAGCTCTAACTCCGCACTCGCTGACACAGCAGCAGGATCATCTGTCCACAACTCATCTAGCGCACTCTCCTCCAGCAAGTCACCGCCCAGTTCTGCAACCTCCCCATTTGGCAGGTCGGTGCTGTCATCTTCCCATAACCACGCTGCATTCGATTCAGAGTCCGCAGGTGTTGTGGGCACGTTTGCCGACACTGCAGGATCGCCAAGCATCTGCCACTCTTCTGACAGCTCGCCTCCCATTGCTCGATCGCCTGCCAACACCGCCGCCCGCCCCTGCTGAAAATCGACTAACGCCAGTTTGGCGATGTCCACAACGCGGTCGGGGTGGCGCGTTAGGGCCGCTGCTGCCTCCGAGGCAATGCGACCAAACCCCGATAGCCCCAGAGATTCGGCTAACCCCAAGAACACCGAGCAATGGGTTTTTAGGGATTGTGCCAATTCGGCAGCCGGTTGGCTGGCAATGTCAGATTCCAACTGCTGTAGTCGTTGCGTCACCCCCACCTCGAACATCGACTTGGTCATGTCAAACCCCAGCTCCGCCGAGGTCAAAATCTCGGCATCCGGGAGAAAGGCATCTCCCGCCAGGATTTCGAGCTGATGGACGAGCTCTTGAGCGCGAGCGATACACTCGCGATCGTCCAACGGAGTTCCGGCAAACTCTGCCTCTAGAGGGTGCCGCAGACATTCGTATCCCTGAAACAGCAATTCCAGCATGGGGGGGCTCATGTCCCAGCCAGAGTGACAGAGCGCTTTAAAGGCATCCTCCAGCGTATGGGCAACGGTTTCGATGGTGGCCAGCTCCAAGCTGGCGCTGGCCCCTTTCAATGTGTGGGCAATGCGCATGAGGGCGTGCATTTGCTGCACGCTGAAGCTGTCCTGCATGGCGAACAGGGTGTCTTCCATCTCCTGCAACAGCTCGGGCGCTTCCTGCCGGAAGTACTGATAGCTCTGTTCGCGCATGGGTGAATCGGCACTCACCTAACTGCCTCCTGTGTGCAAAATCTTTTGTATGTAACCAATTGAGTATCTATAACCACTCAGATAGTCATAGCCAATCTGGAATCCATCAACAATTGGGGGCCTACAAGCAATCGGAATCAACCAATCTTGAACTGGCCGGTGTGGGTTCTCAGAGTTTTTGCCGTGTCCAACACCTGCTGGAACGATACGGATAACTGACTGGAATCCTCAGATGTTTGGCTGGCGATTTGGGCCACCTCTGTCATGGTGCCGGCGATTCGCTTCGACTGCTCCGTTTGCTTTTGAGTGGCCTGTTCGATCTGCTGGCTCAGCTGACGAATGTGCTCGGTGGCCTGGATGATGTCGCTGAGGTTATTGCGGGCATCCGCCACCAGGTTCGTGCCCTCTACCACCTGCTGAATTCCCTCATCCATCGCATTGGCTACCTCAACCGTGCCCTCCTGAATCTCCTGCACAAGCTGGGCAATTTCTGTCGTTGCCGAGGCAGACTGACGGGCGAGCGATCGCACCTCATCTGCCACCACTGCAAAGCCGCGCCCGTAATCCCCCGCCCGCGTCGCTTCAATGGCGGCGTTGAGGGAGAGCAGGTGAGTTTGGTTGGTGAAGTTCTCAATCAGATTCACCACCTTCGAGATCTTCATGGAGGACTCGCTTAGCCGCTTGATGCGCTTGCTGGTTTCAGACACCGTGGCTCGAATGGTGGAAATGCCTGTGACGGTGCGGTTCATGGCCGTGTCCCCTGCCTGCACCGTTTCGTTGGCCTGTTCGACCGCATCTTTCACTTGACGGGCGCTGGAGGCCACCGATTCAGCGCTCGTCAGGTTGGCTTCCAGCTCCTGCATGGCCTCGCCGATTGCGTCGTACTGATGCTCCGCATCGGAGGCCAGTTTGGTAATGCCCACCCAACTGACTTGAGAGGTTTCCGCCATACTGCCCGAGGCTTCCTTCACTTGCGCCACGATAGCTCGCAGCCCCTGAAGCGTAGAGTTGAAGGCGGAGGCAATGGTGCCAATTTCCGTTTCGGTCAGGGGCACCCGCACTGTTAAGTCCCCCTGCAGAGCAGGACGCACGGCGGTTAACAGTTGAATTGCTTCCTGCTGCAGTCGCTCTTTTGCTGCTTTTTCTCGTTGGGCAGATTGGGCCAATTTCTCGGATTGCGATCGCACCGTATCCAGATACTCTTCCTGTTGCAGAGCAATATTGAGTTGGATGGCAATCCGGCTGACAAAATCCTGCTCCTCTTGCCGCCACTGTCGAGTGCTGCGGCATTGGTGGGTGCAGAACAACCCCCATAAAATGTCCCCTTTCATCAGGGGCATAACCATGCTGGCTCGGATTTGCAGGCGATCGAGAATTTCTGCTAAGCAGGGTTGCAGGTTCTCCAGCTCCTGTACGTCATTGACAATCCAGGTTTTGCCCTTACTGAATGCGCCCGCTTGGGATTCCGGGAAACAATGATCCTCAATTTCTGCGTCCATGGCGGAATAGTGCGGAGCCGACACGTCCTCAACCACAAATTTGCCAACGCTGTACTTCGACTCCGGCAGGAACCGGTACATACCAACGCGATCGACATCCAGTAGCTGACGCACATCTTGCACCACCGTGCGCAACACCTGCGGAAAGTCGTCGGCCAAACGCAGCCGTTCGGCGATCGCCGCAATCAACTGTTCCTGTCTGGCATTGCGCTGCAACCGCTCGATGTTCTCCACCCGTTCCAGACCGATGGCCAAGAAGCGGCTCACCTGCATCAGCAAATTGGCGTTGTCGTCCGTCCAGGTGCGGGGCCCACTGTTTTGATAGACCGCCAGCAGTCCCCACAGCTTGCCTTGGTTAAAAATCGGCACGTTGAGATAGGCCCGGCATTGAAACTTCCGCAACGTAGCCAGATAGCAATCCGAGAACCCTGCAGCATCCACATCATCAACGCGACTGAAGCGCTGACCTTTGACGTACATCCCCCCTTCGGTGTCTTTCAAATAGGTATCGGTGTCATAGGACGGCGGTGCCGTCAACGACTTGACCAAGCAGCGATCGCTGTCCATCAGATTGGTGCGAATCTTGTCGTCCTGCTCCTGCAGCTCCACCACCGGGGTCCAGCCTTGTCCCACCGACTCGGCCACAAATTCTCCGCTCCAGTCCTCGTAAAACCGGTAGATACCGACGCGATCAGCGTCCAACAACAGGCGCAAGTCTGCCGTGACCGCCTTGAAAATCGAATCTGTATCGTCCGCCTGCTGAACCTTGGCCACCAGCCGGTTGACCAATTGCTCCTGCTGCAGCTTGTCCTCCAACCGCTCGACGTTCTCCGCCTTCTGAATGGCGATCGCCACGTATTCCGATAGCTTCAGCATCAATTTGACGGCATCTCCCCCCCATTTGCGCGGCCCGTCATTTTGATAGGCCGCCATCAATCCCCACAGGGTATTCCCCTGAAACAGCGGCACAATCGTGTATGCCTTGCACTGGAATTTCTCCAAGCTCTCCAAATAGCAATCGGAGAACCCCATCGTGTAGATGTTGTCCACTCGGCTGTAGCGCTTGCCCTGGGTAAACTCTCCCCCTTGCGTGTCTTTGAGGTAAGTGTCTGCCTGGGGCCAGCGGGTCGCTCCCAGCCCTTTCACCAAACAGCGCTCGTCTTGAACCAGCTCTTGTTTGAGGCTGCTATCCTCCATCTGCAACTGCATCATGCTGGGCCAGTCCTTGCCCACGGATTCTGCAATCAGCTCCCCACTCCAGTCGGGGTTGAACTGAAAAATACCGGCGCGATCGCAGTTCAACAGCTCTCGAATGCCCTGGGTGACCGTCCGTAAAATATCCGGCAAGAGGCTAGAGGCTTGAATGCGGGCCACAAGCTTGGCTACCACAGCTTCCTGGCTAGCTTTAGATTCCAAACTTTGGATGGTGCTCGCTTTTTCGAGGGCAATGCCCATAAACTTAGACACTTTGACCGCCATAGTGACGGCATCGTCCCCCCACTGGCGCGGGCCGCTGTTTTGATAGATGGCCAGCAACCCCCACAGCTTGCCATTGCTGAATACGGGCACGTTCAGGTAAGCTCGGCATTGAAATTTTTCCAGGCTTTCGAGATAGCAATCGGAAAATCCCATCTCGTAAATGTCTTCCACGCTGCTGTAGCGTTTCCCTTGCGAGTACAGCCCTCCCTGGGTATCTTGCAAAAACGTGTCTGCTTCAGGATTGCGGGGAGCATCCAGATGCTTGACCACGCAGCGATCGCTGCTCATCAAGTCTTGTTTCAGCCTGTCGTCTGTTTGCTGTAGCTCGATCAACGAGTTCCAGCCGGAGCCGACTGACTCGGCCACCACTTCACCGCTCCAATCCTCGTAAAACTGGTAAACCACTGCGCGATCGGCCCGCAGGACTTGACGTAAATCTTGAGTCACCGCCCGGAAAATAGCTTGAGGATCGGCGGTTTGCTGAATGGTAGCGGTTAGCTTCGAAATCAGCTTGTCCTGTTCCAATCGCTCCTTCTGTGCCACCTGATATTCCATCGGCTGCAGCCCCAGCATCAGCTCGGTACCGGTTTGGTAGACTAGTGCCACATCCGTTTCAATCCACTCTCGGGGGGCGGCACACTGCTGCACCACTAATAATCCCCAAATTTGCCCCTTGGCATGAATGGGCACACACAAGCTGGATTGCACTTGATAGTGAGCCAAAAGCTGCTCTTGATAGGGGGAGAGCTGGCTAGTTCTCACGTCCAGATCGACGATCGGGAGGCGTGCATATTGGTCTCGCGTGGCGGCTCCAAACAAGACGGCAGGCAGATCGCCATGGCGGGTGGGAGTAAATCCAACTGTCATAGCTTCTGCCAGCACCACCCCCCGATCGTTTCCTGTAAATTGATAGGCCAGCACGCGATCGCATCTCAGGTGTCGGTGCAGCTCGCTAACCGTTGTATCCAGCAAGACATCCGCACCCCCCGCATTTCGCAACCGCGCGGAGATTTCAAATAGACTATGCCAGCGCCCGTCGGGAGCGGAATCCAGTTGAACCTGAGCGGGGCGAGGGTCAGTATTTCCCATCAGCCGATCGAACCAGCTCCGGCGTTGGGGTTGCAGTTGCTCGTAACGTGATTGCTCCCGCTGGTGTTGCTCTTGAGGGTTGAGGGCAAGAGTGCGGTGGTCTCCCGCACCCGAATTCACCGCTCTAGAATTCACTGGCAGATCGCTGACTGGCAGGGCATTAACATCGATATCGCGATCGGCCCCCGACCCGGTAGCAGAGCCAGACATTGACTGAGGCCGATCGAGCGAAGAGCTACCCGTCGAGTTAGGAGGCGTGGGAGTACGGTTTTGCATAGAACTTCAATCCGTAGCGGGGACGCAGAGAAAGCTGAGATGATTGGGCGCGCGAGGCTGACTGAGTTGGAGAATATTGGGTTTAGGAAGTCTGGGGCTAAGGCTGTTGGAACTATCCGCTTTTTGGATCTATCAGATCTACAGTTATCAAAATTGCGGAAAACGAGATAAGTCTGATGAGTCCCAAGCTTGGTATGCAGTGCAATCCGATCGGTCTCAGTCCAATATGCTCGCGTTCACTGCAGAATTAATGCGGTGTGGGATTAATGCAATGGTAATGTCGCGAGCGATCGCAAATCGAGCACGGGACCTCCTTCAACAAAATAGCCCCCTAAATATGGCAATAGGGTGTCTGGAAATAGACCCGATCGGACGGGTTTAATCGTGGCTTCATCATGCAATTCGATATCCGCAATCGATCGCACCACAACCCCCAACGATTGATGGTTAACCCTTACCACAACCCCTTGCAACTGTGCCGATCGCGCTCGACTCCGATTCAGAGACTGGTGCGAGCAGACAGAGGGCAACCCTACCAAACGCTCTAAATCTAACAGCCACAGCAACTCCCCCCGCCAGTCATGTACTCCTAACACCCAATTGGGTACAGCGGGTACGGGCAAAATATCCACCGGCTCCAGAGGCAGAATTTCGGTGGCTTGAGCCAAGGGAATTAATGCGGTTTCCTGCCCCAGTTGAAATCGCAGAAAGGGGTGCCGAATGTCTGGAGTTGGCGGAGCGATCGCCAGATCCCCCAGGTCGAGATCTCCAGCTAAATTCACATTACTGCTTGGCTTGAGGGCGTCGCTGCTCATGTCTGACCTCACATCAGCAATCGCTTGATGGTACTGACTAACTCTCGACTATCCACGGGTTTAGCCAAATAGGCATCGGCACCCAGCATCGACCCCCAGATTTTGTCAGCTTCCGTTCCTTTCGTAGAGCACAACACAACGGGTATGTCTTTGGTTTCGGGATTGCTTTTTAGCTCTTGACACCATTCGAATCCGCTCTGTCCGGGCAAAATCACATCGAGTAGGACTAGATCCGGCCGGCGGGCAATCAATTTGGCCTGTGCCTCTTCGCTACTGCTCGCGGTTACCACCCCAACATACGCTTGCTTGAGATAGGTCGAGATAATCTCCGCATCTGTAGCGCTATCTTCCACTAGCAAAACGGTACTCATTATCCATTTCCCAAGCACGACAAGTTTGGACAAGCTGCGGATTTAAGCTTTGGGAAATACCCACTCTAGGCAGTCCACAGTTTGAAACCATTCATCCACGGCAATTGCGCCCCAAGGGTCAACACCTAATTCCGTCAGATATCTAGCTTAGTCAAATACTTAGCTAAATCAAAAACTCAAGCCAATCGTTTGCCCTTGCTCTTGTGGACTCTGACGCGTCACACCGCATCAATTAATCCAACCCGAATCACGAGGATCTCGTAGCCAGAGGGGAGATGCCCGCCCTCGAATGTCTCCCGAGGCTGTACCTGTCCAACTCAAATTCTCCCTGGGCATATTGTAGGGTTCATCATCCGACAATTAGCACGATCCCGGAACCTCCAAGTACTTCAGGTGGCCAACAGTCCCTTAAGAATCACCATGCAGAAGAGTCAGGGCTGCCTAGGTTATCGCTCTAGGACTACTCTGCCGATAAAGACGGAATGAGCGAGCGCTCTCTCTCGGGCTTGCTGAAATACATTTGCGGTTTCATAACATTCCACAGAGGAAGCCTGACCAACCACTAACTCGGGCTTGCTGCAGTACATTTGTGGTTTCATAGCATTCCACAGAGCAAGCCCGATCGACTACTAATAGCTGGGAGCTACTCGCATATTTGGTTCAGGACCGTCTTCCGTGGTTTTTGGAAGGTAACGTTCTAACGCTTTGGCAATATCCTCCACCGCAAACGGCTTGGAGATAAACCCAGTTGCGCCAACCAGCTTAGAGCGAACCCGATCGACCACTCCATCGCTACTGGTCACAATCACAATTGGCGTATGTTTGAAGGCCGTGACACGACGCAGTTGTGCACACAGTTCGTATCCATTGGCGATGGGCATCACCAGATCCAGAAAAATAACGCTGGGCTGTAATTCCAATAACGTCGGCAATGCAACGAATGATGATGATATCCCGTGAAAGTCATGACCGAGTCGATTGACGATAAACTCCATAGCCTTCAAGTCTAATGAGCTGTCTTCCACATAGGCAATCGTTTCTTTGTGCGTGGAGGTGAGAGATGGGTGAGCGGCAGCGGGGACAGTGGGTGTTTGTTGCCGAGGAGCAAACGACACTAGCCGATCGGGACGATCGATGATGTCCACAAGGCCCGCTTTCAAAAACGGTAGGAGTGTTTGGCCGATTTTCGCCATATCTTTGTTCAGCCGTACGGCTAGGTCGCGAAAACTACTGTCGCCATCCAACAACATCTGCAACCGTTCGTACACTTTGGGGGAAGAGCGCTTGCGCAGTTGCTCGGAATCGCGAACCACTGGAACTTTGTGGGGGGAGCACTTCGAAAAGCCTGCCGATATCCAGGTATTGAGCTGATGCTGCGATCGCTGTAATAGCGGCATGGTCGGTAACGTGATCAGCGGCAGATGCCCAAATTCAGCCGGGTCTTCTTCTTGGGAAATGAACTGCAGGCGATCGCCGTCTTCAGACTGCTGCTTCTCTCTCCACAACAGGTCGAACAACACTTCAATTGCACTCCCCTGCAAGATCGACAACCCCGTTGCCCGATCGATCGTGCAGTCGCGCAGAGCGCTATCCACAGCCACATACGCTCTTGCACGATCGGTGGCACCAGCCTGTACCAATGTGTCGTCAGTCAGGCGAGCGGCCATCAGCTGGCGGCTCCAACGGCGCATGGGATGAACTCCAGCCTCGTCCCCCACCAGTCGACCGAGCAAAAACTTTAGAACCCAGCGATCGCCCGTGTCCCGATCCAAAACGGACAAGCTACCAGTCACTCTGGCGCTTGCATACGATCGCAAACAACTACTAAGACTGAGATAAGAGACGGGAATCATGCCAACTGTCTTCCAAACTAAAGGCTTGTAGCCGCAGAACCGATCGAGTCAGGAACATGAAAGTGTAAAAAAACACTTACCCTTCAAATGTAAAGGAATAACTATTTATATGTGGATACTATATCTAACATTTGAACAACCCTGGCCCCAGATTTCTGTGGCCAGTTACACCCTGGACGAATTTAACCCCCATACACCCAGCGGCACTTCATTAGTGCTCCCTACACTCTCGGCTGGCATGTAAAGCAATCTGCTTTAAAGCCTGGAGTTTGTAGACAGCTCTAAGCCTGAATTCATAGCAGTGGCCACACTACTGCAGACATTGCAGCGATGTTCCTCTCTGGCTACTCTTTGAAACCTTTGTTCTACCTGAAGTGTTCTAACTGAAGTTGCAAACGCTATACAAGGAGAGGATTAGAACACTCTCCATGGCGGATTGAAGATCGCTGCATCAACAGTCCGCCCTAAGGGGCGGTGTGGCACGTGGCTCACACGTATTGCAAGTGCGTAGTGCGATCGCGCCCTTCCTCGTAAGTCTGACAGGCTACATAGTTGTGGCTCGATCGTCGAGCGAACCGTCATGAGTGGTGGTATCCAATGATTCTTCCACCCATGTCAGGGCAGCTGCTCGCTCGTCCCAGCCAAAGTGCTTGACCTCGATACTGGGAAATAAGCGATCGCCGGCTTTAGCCATTGTGTTCAGCCACGCTTTATCGGACACAATCGCTTCTCGCTCGAAGTCACGGAAATGCTGAAGAGCGAACTTGACATCGTCGAACAGAGCTTTCGGAGTAATCCCAGTCCAGTCTTTGACTTCGGCATAGAGCCTCAGGCGATCGTGAGTGGTCAGACGCTGCATTACTTCATCGGTAATACGCTTGATATCGGCTTCGTCAATGGTTCCGTCGATGCTAAATCCGATAATCCGTCCGTCGGCGGTTGGAATAGTTTCAATCACCGGTCTGACCTCCCCGAAACAATGAATGCAGGGCGTCAAGTGTCGCTTACATCGCGCACCCTTAATTCTATGGTGATCAATGCATTGAATGCATGTGTGGGAAAAAGCGCGATCTCAGACAATTCTTCAGATTTATTTGAATCGCGCAATAGTCAACCGGCTACCGCATAGACACAAGTTGAAGTATCCAGCTCTACCGACGATCGGTTTGACGGAGCTACTTGAACTTTGGCTTTGGGGATTCCAGCAAATGGCCTGTCTGAGCCTTTGGATGCTCAAGCAGCATCTTGCCCAGGTATAACCACCGGACTGCTGGACGTTGTCCCGAGTCCTCATGCTTGCGATGCTTCCGCCTGAGCGACTCCCTCTAATAGGGTCTCACCCGATAGCAAGCGCTTAGCTGCCGTCAGTAACTCTTCTTCCAAATACGGCTTGGTGAAGTAAGCATTGGCCCCTAATTCCGATGCCATCTGACGGTGGCGATCGGCACCTCGTGATGTCAGCATGGCGATCGGCAACTCTTGATACTGCTCTTCCTTACGCATCCGAGACAGCAGTTCCAGGCCGTCCATTCGCGGCATCTCAATATCGCAGAACATCAGGTCGCAGGGCAGACCATTGCGTAGCTTGTCCCACGCATCCTGACCGTCGCGAGCCTGTTCTACCTTGTAGCCCACCTTGTTAAAACTCATAGATAGCAACTCGCGAACCGTAATCGAGTCGTCCACAATCAGTACCGTTGGGGTTGTATCTTCTGCGGTTGCTGTTGTGTCCTCCTGAATTCCCTCTGGCATCCAGAAGCGCATCTGGTCGCGACGGGTGCGACCGTGAGCCACATCGATGAGCTCTAACGTGTCGGCGATCGCCAACACTCGACCATCACCCAACACTGTCGCTCCAGCAATGCCTAACGGCTTGGGGGCCGGCCCGCCCAACTGTTTGATTACAATTTCTTGTTCTTCAACAAAACTGTCCACCTGTACGGCGACCCGCTGGCCACCACTCTGCAGAATAATAATTGGCACCACATCATCGCTATAGGAGGACGAGCTGTAAACTTCCGCATGGCTGCGACTATGCCGGTTGCTGTAGCTAAAGAGTTCTGTCAGTGGCTTGAGAATCAGCTCTTGATCCTGCCAAGCAATAAAGCTGTTGCCTTCGGCATCTTTGCGGACGCTATCCAGCGAGATGTCCACCATCTCTTCCACGCCGTCGAGGGGAAATGCGATGAGGGCCTTATCGCTGACGCAAACCATGGCCTTTGACACACTCAGCGTCAGGGGCAAGCGAATAGTAAAGGTCGTGCCCTGATTGGGGACGGAGTCCACCTGAACGGTCCCCCGTAGGTCATTCAAACGAGTGCGGACCACGTCCATGCCAACACCGCGACCCGCCAACTCATCCGCCTGCGATCGCGTACTGAAACCGGCATGGAAGATGATGTCATAGAGTTCATTATCCGAGATGGTGGCAGCCTCTTGCTCGCCGATCAACCCTTGAGCTAACGCCTTCTCTTTGACGCGAGCTGCGTCGATCCCTTTGCCATCATCGGACACCACAATAATGGTCTGGTTCCCTTGATAGAACGTCTGAATTTTGATCAGTCCTTCAGCCGCTTTACCGCACTTTTCCCGGACCTGTGGCTCTTCGACCCCGTGTACGATCGCGTTGTTGACCAGATGGGTCATCGGATCGTACAGCTCTTCCAGAATGGCCTTATCGATGAGCGTGTCGCGACCTTCCACCAGCAGGTCAATCTGTTTACCTGTTTTGAACGATAAATCTCGAATGGCTCGGGGTAATCGGTCGGCAATCTGCGAGAACGGCACCATGCGGGCCCGATTGAGATTGTCTTGTAACTGAGAGGTACTTTGGCGGAATTGGCGAGCAGTTTGCTCCGTTTGGTCCACTACAAACTGAATGTCGGATGCCGATTCTCGCACTCGCACAATCAGCTCGATAATTTCCTGCGACAGAGTATGAAACGCTGTAAATCGGTCCATTTCCAGGGCATCGAAATCAGCCCCGGTAGCATGCGCGTCATCTCCCTCGGTGCTGGGACGAGCGATGGCATTGGTACTGCGTAGCAGCGATGCCTCTAGCAACGACCGTTCGTAGCGATCGCGCATTTTTTGTCCAATTTCTCCGAGCTGCCGTACTCGAAAGAGTAAGTTTTCCAGAAACTGCTGCTGACGGGCTTGATTCTGCTCCAAGCTATTACGGCTAACAACCATTTCTCCCACCAGGTTGTTAATCAGGTCTAAATACTTGACCTCGACCCGCATGGTGGGGCTGGAGAATCCAGGCTTCTGACGACGGCGGGGAGCCGCTGATGATGGCCGAGCCGCTGGAGTTGGGGCAGCAGCAGGTTTGGCGGTAGGGCTGCCCCCCATCATGGTGTCTAAATCGGCAAACGGGTCGGCACTAGTCCCCTGAGGGGTAGCCGTTCCTTGGGGCTTTCCCGATCCACTGTCTCCAGATAAGGGAGGGGCAGCAGAAGGAATGCTGCTGGACTCCTCATCAAACAGATCGTCC
This sequence comes from Cyanobacteria bacterium J06642_12, assembly GCA_039817825.1. Lineage (GTDB taxonomy): Bacteria > Cyanobacteriota > Cyanobacteriia > Thermostichales > PCC-7336 > PCC-7336. The sequence continues at coordinate 16,661 of JBCBVA010000029.1, forward strand.
AGACCGGCAAATGGATCGCCAGCATCAGGGGTTTGAGAAGGCTGGGGGATGCTTTCCAGAGGCGCAGCATCCATCAGCTCAACAGGGTCGATATCTAACACAGAGTCCACGGGGTCCTCCGCTCCTGGCTCGGATAGCAACGATGCCAAATCGAGTTCGTCTACATCGTGACTGGCCGGGATGCTAGATGGCTCGCTGGCAGATGTCGAGCTAGATGTATCTCCTGCCATATCTGACAGACCCAGATCGTCATTCAGGTCAAAATCAGCGGCAGGGGTATCAATGTGCAGAGGCTCAGGTTCGGAAAATAGGTCGTCGAATCCATCGCTGATGGAGGTGTCTGACTCGGCTTGAGCAACTCCTTCTGCCTCCTCAGCTGTCTCTTCTACCACTGTCTCTCCACTCTCATCCAGCTCGTCTGTCTCTGGAGAAAATAAATCGGCAAAATCAACATCACTGCTGTCTGCCGAGAGTGCGGCTCCCTCCGGTACTGCAGAGAGTTCCGGAGCCAGACTGTCGGAGTCAGTCGGATCGCTGCTATCGCTGCCGAATAGTGCAGAGAGATCGCTAGCGTCACTCGTGATTGGATCGTCAGTAGCGCCATCGCTAGCGTCAACGCCAAACAGATCGCTTAATCCGGCGGTAGGCTGAGCCGTCAGCGGATCGATCCCCATCTCTACCGACGCAGGGTCTAGATTGGCTGAATTGGTATCGTCAATTGACGACTCGGTTGCTTCTAGCAGAGCGGATAGACTCTCGTCGGAGGGGACCGCATCGGGTTCGGAGACTGTGGCACTAGCAAGCGAGGATATCGCAAAACTGTCTGCAGTCTCGCCTGGGTCTTCGACCTCACTGCCCCACAGGTCTGCCAGCTCAACCTCCTCTGCCGCATTGTCCTGTGCTGCGACCTCAAGCGGACGATGAACGGTGGGATTAGTCTCGATGAGGCTAGTCTCTATCGAAGTGGGATTAGCTGCAACAGTATCGGCCGGGCTTGGAGCCGTCGAAATAGTCTCGATCGGAACCTCTTGACTGTCCGTCACCGTGACGGGGGGAACTGATATCTCCACCGGTACGGTCAAAGCTTGCAATTCTGCGGGGACCTGAATTGCGCTGTCCGTGCCAGCCAGCACTTGCTGCTGGGCTTGTTTCAGGGCCGGTAAAATCTGACGAGCTAGAGGGGGAAGTTGATGGGTAGAGATAGCCAGGCTCGCATCGATTGCTTGGCATAGCGTTGCCCAGTTGGGCAGCTCGTATGTCTCACCTAATTGGGCCAGTGATTGGCCGATCTCTCGCAGTCGGGTACGGGTATCGATGCTGTCGCTTTGCTTGAACAGATCCAGCATTTCTCGCATTAGGCGAGTAACGTATTGTTGGAATGAATCCTGTAGAGACGGGGTTTTCTTTGCTGGTGGAGCAGCGGTGCCTGCGGTTTCGACTTGCGCAGCAGCAGCTTCTGGAGATAGCTCTCCCAAGAGGACTTTCATGTGCAAGTCGAGCTGCTTGAAGATGGGTTCGGTCTCCGCCAGCGTCGCTTCTCCGTCCTCTGGCGACAACCCCTCGTCGCTCTGTAACTTGTCAAATAGCGATGCTAGTGTGTCGTAGCACCGCAGCAGTAAGGTTTCCAGCTTGCGATCGACCGGTACTTCCCGTTCGCGAAACACTTTGAACGTATCTTCCATGCGGTGGGCCGTGTGCTGAATGCTGGAAATTCCCAGCATGGCCGCCCCCCCCTTGATGGAGTGAGCCCCCCGAAACAGTTCGTTGATCAGTTCTGAGTCTGAGGCACTCTCTTGCAGGCTCAGCAGCCCCTGTTCTAGATTCACTAAATGGTCGCGAGCCTCTTCAATGAAGAAACCCATAATCCGTTGTTGTGCTTCGCGATCCATTGAATCTATCCTCAATCGGCTATAAGTGCAGTCGGCGCTTTGAATAGGTGGCCGGTCTGGTGGAAGGAGAGGTGCAGCGCGATCGCTGCCGTCCTGCATTACCGTGCAATGTCTGCTTGCTTACTGGTTGGTTTGCTTGCGTGTTTGCTTACTTGTGTGTATGCGCTGACTATCTACTCGCTAATGGTGCGGAACTTACCGACGGATGATTGCAGGTCGCGTGCAATCGCCACCAACTTCATCAACGAACTGGATACTTTCTGGGCTTCTTGAGAGGTTTCGTTAGAGGTCAGCTCGGCATTTTGCATGACCTGGGCCACAGTTCTGGAGGTGTCTGTTTGCTCAACAGTGGCTGCAGTAATCGAGCGCACCAGACCGTCAATGGTTTTACTCACTTGAATAATCTCGTCCAGACTGGACTTGGCCTGTTCAGCCAGCTTGGTTCCCTCAATAACCTGCTGGGTCCCTTCCTCCATTGCCGTCATTACTTGGCTGGTTTCAGATTGAATCTGCATAACAATCTGCTCGATTTCCTTCGACGCCTTGGAGGAGCGATCGGAGAGCTGTCGCACCTCATCCGCCACAATCGCGAAGCCCCGTCCCGCTTCGCCCGCTCTGGCAGCCTCAATACTGGCATTCAGCGCTAGTAGGTTGGTCCTAGACGCAATTTGGGAAATAAAGGCCACAATCTTGGAAATCTCTTGGGACGATTCCCCCAGTCGTTTTACCTGACGAGTAGTTTCCGCCACCGTTTCTCGAATAGCCAAAATACCGGCAGCTGTGCGCTCCACCGCTTCACCTCCGCGAATGGCAGTTTCGGAAGCCTGTTGTGCTACCTCTTCAGCTTCTTTCGCGTTACCAGCCACATCTTGAATCGACTGTGTCATCACCTGGACGGAGTTGAGCAGATTGGAAATCTCATCTGCTTGGCGCAATGCTTCGTTGGAGAGGTCGCGTGCCAGGACTTCGTTGTCGTTTGCCGCATCGTTCACTGCGGTGGCGGCTTGCTTCACCTGGCCGACAATTTCTCTCAAACTGGCGATGGTTAGGTTAAACGAGTCAGCCACCGCACCTAGCACGTCGGCCGTGACCTCTGCCCGTACGGTCAAGTCACCGCGAGCAGCCCCCTCTACGTCATCCAATAACCGAATCACCTGACGTTGCAGGTCTTCTTTGGCTTGCCCTTGTTCGGCAGCTCGACGTTCTAGGGCACCCAGGTTCTCTTCAACGGCTTGGGCCATATAGTTGAACGCATGGCCCAGCGACGTCATCGTTCCTGAAGAGATCGTCGTGCGTACGGTGTAGTTGCCCTGCGACATAGCCTCCATATCCGCACTCAGAACCTGAAGATTGCGGCGGGTGATGGACGATTGCTGGCGGGCAGTGATCAGGCCAGCTCCGGCTCCAGCCACCGTTCCTGCTGCTGCGCCCACAATCCCTCGAATCATGGTGCTGGGGACGACTGCTTGCAATCCGAAGAACCCAAGCGTGCTGGCCGCCAGAATGGCAATCCCCTGAGTGGCAGCAGCTTGAGCTGGATTGCCGAGAGGGGTCGAACTATCCACCCGTTGTGGAGCGGATGTCGGGGCAGTCTCGATCGCTGATGGGGCGTCAGAGGATTCTAGAGAAGACTCCAGCGGATTGTTCAAATCCACCGCGTCGAATAGTTCCTCAGAATCGTCCTCTAGGAGTAGGAGGTTGTCGTCGTCATCGGCAACAGCATAGTCATCATCAGCCAGTGGAATGAAGGTTTCCGGCTTGCTATCAAAAATCATCGTGTTGCTGGAGTCTTCAGCTGGTAACTCGTCCAGCGTTGCCCCAACTACATCAGAACCATCGTCCACATTGGTAAATGGCTCTGCTTCAAATTCGTAGTCATCCACAGCGGCAAAGTGAGTCGATGACCCCTCATCAATCATGCCAACTTCGTCATGCAACTCTTCTAGAAAAGCGAAGTCATCGTCCGACATGTTGGCTCCCAACGTGCCGATGTCGCCATCATTGTTGGCAAACACAGTTTGGTCTGATGCCGCCTCATCCGCAGGAGTACCGACGATTTCTTCAAGCCCGGAGACGGAATCCCCCGTTCCAAACTCGTTAGAAAAAATCTGGGTTTCGATGGGAGGGATGATGGTTGAGGTTTCGTCACTGACGTCCGCAAACAGTTCATTTTCATCGAACTCATCAAACATGAAGTCATTGTTTGGTGCATCCAATGATGGTCCCCCGATGATGCCCGAATTTTGAGGGCGATCGGCGGATTCGGCGGCATTGACCGCGATCTCAGCCGTTTCTGCCGCTGAACTGTTAGAGGTTGTGTTAGTGCTAGTCATGGAGGGTTCATCTAAATTGAAGTTCACATTGCTATCCTCAAGCAGAGGAAATTCCCCATCCACTGCCGGCAAGGAAGCGGTACTAAGGCGTTCGGGCTGGTCTTGACTGCCGCTATTTTGCAGAGCTTCAAGCTGGGCCAGGCCATTTTGGGCGGCACCGATCAGGTCGGGATCGTCAGTTCCAGCCAATACGGATTCGTAGGTCTCACGAGCAGCCGTGGGATACCCCGACCACTGCTGCGAGGATGCCAACCATAGTTTGAGCGAGAGATCTTCGGGAGACTCATTGGTCAACTGCTCGAATAGTTGAGTCGCTTCAGAGTACTCTTCGCGAGCAAATGCTTGCATTGCCCGATCTCTAATGTTGTCGTCAATACTCGAAACCATGACTGAAGAGGCTCCTAAACCTGAATCTCTGCTGGATGGTGTGTTGAGGATGTCACAGGGGGGATTGGCATTCTCTCAGGCTGGTGATGGCTTTGGACACTTGGAGTGGGAGCCTGTCGTGTGGCGCCAGTGGCTGTGGGGACATCGTTGTTGAGAGGCCAATTGCTGTTGCTCGGAATTGGTGCTCGGTATCGTTGAATGTCGGTTTACGAAAGAATATCGGTCGATCGGATCTGCCCTTGCGGGGCAAGCAACTGAAAGCATTATGGTTCTACAAAATACAACCAATCCCCTTGATACGTACCACTGTCCCTGCCAACCACATCACCCTCCACACACACCACAACTGCCATCACAACTACCTACGTCACCCATCGACTGGAGCGGATGATCGATCCCGGGTCGAGTAGCCGCAAGGACTGCTCGGCATCGGGAGACCCCCACTCACCTTGTACAAAGGGAGCCATCTCTTCAGGACAGTCTTCAGAAGGCTGTAACGAATTTTTTTCCAACCACTCCATGCCGACAATTGTCTGCACGGCAACAGCCAATACGGTTTCTTGCCCATCAGTAATCGCCAGAATGGGCAGGTCATTGCGATCGGAGTTCAGCGGCTGACTATCCCCCAAGAACTGGCCGAGATCTGCCACCCAAATGACTTTTCCTCGAAAATTCAAGGCTCCCAATAACAATGGCGATACATTGGGCATGGAGGTAATTTGCTCGGCAGATACCGACATCACCTCAGCAATACCGGCTGCTGCGAACGCCAACTCGGTTCCAGACGTCAGTTGAAATCGCAAGTGTAACTCACCAGCCGGGACTTCTAGCTCTTGAAGCTCGTCCGTTTCTGGCTGAGCAAGAAGATCGAAATCAAGATCCCCTGTCATAGGCTTAGCTCCTCAGCAACTGCTTGATAGTGCCAATCAGTTCCTTAGGGCGAAATGGCTTGGCAATGTAGGCATCTGCCCCTTGGCGCATGCCCCAGTATCGGTCGAATTCTTCGCCTTTTGACGAGCACATTACAACCGAAACATTTTCTGTTGCGGGGTCTGCTTTTAATCGTCGACACACTTCGTAGCCGTTCATGCGCGGCATGACAATGTCAAGCACGATTACGTCGGGAACTTGTCCCTGAATAGATTCCAGTGCTGTGACCCCATCACTGGCTTCTATGACATCCAGGCCATTTTCTTTCAATAGTCCAATGATCATTTCCCGCTGAGCGGGACTATCTTCAACGACCAGTACTTTGCTCATAATGTCAATACATTCCTTCCGGATCGATCTGAGGCAACACAGAACCTCGTGCAAAAAAAAGAGACGATGCCGATCGCGAAGTTTGAATAACTACCAATCATAAGCATTCCAAAAATGCTACAAAATCGATCATTCAAACAGAAGCCAAGATAATTTAACCGGTTGTGGAAATCATCCGACTATCCGATCTGAGATGCAAGCAGTTTACGTGTGTGCAAAACGCGAGCACCCGTGGCGACCGGTGGGGTGGCCGAATCTAGATCGTTAGATCGAAGATGCAGCCAAACTTTCGGAAACACCCGACTCTAATGGTGCTCCCACATAGGATTCGATCACAGTCAACAACTCCTTTTCTCCAAACGGTTTTGTCAGGAAATCATTAGCTCCTGCCATCCTGGCTTTGATGCGATCGGTGAAGCCATCCTTACCGGTCAGCATTACCATTGGGGTTTGGCGAAATGCTGTTGATTTACGCAACATGGCGCACAGATCGTATCCATCGAGCTTGGGCATTGCGACATCGCACAGGATCATGTCGGGCTGCAACAAAAATACTTGTCCCAATGCTTTGAGAGGGTTGTCGATTGAGGTGACCTGATATCCTGCCCCTTGCAAGATGTATTCGACGGTTTTCTGGATGGCCATACTGTCATCGATACAAACGATGTGAGGGGGGGAATCAGAGTTGCGAAGTGAGAGTCCATCCATCTTGACCTCGGACAGTTGGATGGTGCCTTGCTGAATGTAGGGGCACATTGCCTTGCCCACTGTCAGAATATTTCGTCCCAAGTAGCGAGACATTTGGCGGATGCTGGTGCTGCCGTCAGACCACTTTTGGAACGTTGCGTAGATTTGTGGGGGGAGCGATTGCTGCAATGCTGCGGGATTGGTGAGAGCAAACGACTGGTCGGGGGATTGGACGTAGGGATGCAGTTTCTTCCATTCCTGCACTTGGGTCGCGGTTTCCTTCAACAGTGGTCCGATCTCGAACGCGGCCAATTGAGGCGCCAATGGAGAGGCAGATTCAAAAATGAACGATCCCTGGTGCAAGCTCAGGAGGTCGAAGAGTACTTCTCGAATCATGCTGCCAACAATTTGTTTGCCACGGGCAGGGTCGAGTTGATGGGCCTCTATCAAGGCCCATAGATGAGCGTACTCAGGGGCATTCGTGCCTGTTTTTGGGGGCGGTTGCACGGCATCGAGAGAGTCCTCCGCCTGAAATCGGCGTAAGTAGTCGCGCAATCGAGCCACGCTCCCCTCAGACTCGGAGGCATAGATGATGCGGCCATTTAGGAAAAACACAAACCAGTACTTGGAGACACTGGCTTCTACAAACAGTTCTCCAGTCCGCTGCCCCAGTTGTATGAGTTGAAGGATGCTGCGAATATCAATTTCTTGTAGCTTTCCTTGCATAGTTAACCTGTAGAAATCGGCGGCGAGACCAAGCGAAATGAATCGATCGAGCCAACATCTTGACCCCTGCGTACAGTCAATGTGCCCGTTTCTGTGCGTACTCTGTCACGCAGGAACTGGCCCCAGTCATTGTGACTGTGCAGTAAATCTAGCTCACTCATCGCAAACCGTCTCAAGCACTCTATTCGACCCAAAACAAAATCACGAATGCGATAGTTTTGCGTAGGTTCCAACTCGGGTTGCGGGTATGTTGAGGGTATCGGTGCATGCTGACGGACAAAGCAAGCCGGTTTAAGGCAGCTCTCGGACAGCAGAAAGATGTCGTATCCTTCAGCTTTCTCCAGCTAGCTATTGTATCGGCGATCTGAGCTTCATCCAATATTTGCAAGCATTCCAATTCTGTACGTGACTCAATTCCGTACAGGGCTCGTAGCTCTTCTATGAGGGGCTCGGTTTGAAATGATGGTCTGCCTGATAATAGGTAAGCGTGTTGTCTCTAGTGAATGTCACCGTTTGAATGGAGAACATTCGCTTGTCCAGGGGGCGCTAGGTCAGGGGGAGTTTGACAGCTAATTCTGTTCGCTTGCTGGGCGATCGCCGTCGGTAAATTGGACAGGGCGAGACCCGAGCGTCGTCATTCTTTAGCGAGCGATCGGTTCAACTAAGATGCTTCATTCCCTAGAGTAGGTGTGGTGTGGTGTACATTTTCTTGTCAGAAGTGTAGATTCGGTGGAAAACCATCGGCACGTCTGTGAGAACCTGCATTCAAGTATGCGGTGTGAACCGTAATTTCGCAGTGAGTTGCTGGCATTCAGTTCGCTGCTGAGAACTGTTTCTTGAAATAACGAGGATCGTAAAGCGTGTTGTATTTAGCCGCTGTGGATAAAGGGTCGTTTCGCAAGACAACGATTCAGCTGCTAGCAAAGCAAATCTCCGATCGATCTTGGGTGGCAGTGAGTGATGAAGTCCTGCCCATCGAAGATTCGGCCAAGTTCAATTCAGGCATGCTGATCCTGGCAGAGGTAAATGCCAACCGCCAGGTCATGAAACTCCGCGAAGCGTCTCGAGAAATTGTTGGCACGCTGCAAGCATTCTCACGAATTTTGGAGAAGAGTCAGGGACAAGAGGAAGAAATTGAGCAGTGGAAACAGTCTCTGACGTTTCAAAGCCAAGAGCTTAATCGCAGAGAGGTCGAGCTAGAAACGCGCGAGGAGCAACTGCAACAGCTCGACGAGCAGTACCAGAACTATCAAACTGATTTAGATGGCTTACAGGCTCAGCGGGTTGAGATTGAGACTCAGGAGAAAGCCCTGAGCGAGCAGCAACAGGCGATGGGGGAGCAACGTCGCCAGCTCAACGAACAACTGGCAGACTTGCAGCAGCGCCAACAACAATTGCAGTCATTGGAATCGGAAGCTGCTTCTCGGCTAGATTCTGCCGAAGCAGAGCGGCTACAAACGCTGAGCCAGACAGTCTACCAGTCTTTGAAGGTCGACGGTGGGGACGCAACGCAAGCACTGCAACAATTAAAAACAGAGGTCAGTCAACGCCTTCAAACGATCGAGACATCCGCGCCTACGCTGCAGTCAGAGCATCAACAACATGAAAGTCAGCAGGCCCAGCTCAACTCGATTTTGACGGAGTGGACACAGCAGCACCAGCAATTTCTGCAACTACAGCAGACCATCGCCGAGACTCGTACGGAGATTGGTGTCTTGGAAGCCGAGATCGTGTTAGGGGAAGAACGTTTGTCGTCATTGTCAGATCGACTGCGCAAGCAAGAGGAGGCGGTGAATAACGGCCGTCAGTTATTGGCAACTCGGGGGGATGTCATCATTGCTGAAGGCTTTGACGGAGCTGGTTCTGCTCCGAAACTCAGTCCTGAAGAATTAGAAGCTAAAGTTGCGAGCTTGCGGCGAGATTACGAGCAGCATGCCCAACTGGTTGAGCAGCAGGCATCGGAATTACAGCAAAATCACCACAAGTTAGATGAGCTGCAAAAGCGATTGGAAACGGCTAGCGACGCCGATCGCTTCGACATCGAAATGGACATCGACTACGCTAAATCGGCCTGCAGCACGCTAGAAGTGAGTTTGGCTCCTCAACAACGGGCTTTGGAGAAAAAACAACGGGAGCTGTCTGAACAAGAAGGACTGCTGCAACGGTTGTGCGGAGATGATAGTGGGCCGTCTATTCCTAAGGTCGATCTAGGGCCTCTGCTGCAGCAATTGGATAGTCAGCGCCAGTGGATCGAAGCAGAACGCCAAACTTTGACAACTCGTTTAGACGACAAGCGAACCCTACTGCAGCAACAGCAAGGGACAGTGACTGAGCAACAGCAGCAATCGGATACTCTCAAACAGCAGTTGGAGACAGGACAGGCTGACCTGTGGCAGCAGTGTCAGACTGTGGCGGAAGCGTTGGGACGTAGCGCGACGCAGCAAGCACACATGCAGGAAGTGAAAGAACTCCTGACAACGTTGCAAACTCTAATGGGGTCTGTGGAACAAGGGGTGGGTCACTACAGTCAAGTGACAACGACGGCCCATCAAAATATGGAGGCGTTGCAATCCGCTATTGCTGCCTTGGTAAGCGCGAGTTCCGTCCCGGCTGGAGTTGCCGCATAGGATCGGCCAAACTAGCACCACTCAGTCAACACCATACCGAGGAGTTGGCAGGTGCTCTCAGGCTGACTATTTCAGTTGCCAGTTAGTTTGGAGACATGTGTAGCAATCCATCTAAGCGATCCGGACCAACTATTTGACCCATATTTGGCCCAGCGGATAACCGTTTATTGCGAAGACGCTTTAGCAATTGACACCCATACCAAGAACTTGTTAGAGCAGAGATCGATCTTTAAATCATTCTGTTTAGCAATGTCCTCTTTAACATCCGATGTTCTCGTTCTAGGGGCTGGTATCAGCGGCCTGTCTGCAGCGTTTCGCCTGCACCAACAACAGGTGGATGTAGTGGTGGTCGATCGCGCCGATCGCGTTGGTGGCGTAATTACTACCCGTTCCAAAGAGGGTTATCGCTGGGAAGAAGGCCCCAATAGCTTTACCCCCTCTCCCGCCCTGCTCAACTTAATTGCCGATGCGGGAGTGGCCGATCGTCTGGTGTGGGCAGATGGAAAACTACCTCGCTTCGTCTATCTCAATGGCACCCTTACCCCTGTGCCTATGACCCCGCCCGACCTGATTAAGTCCAATCTGCTCAGCTTCGGAGCTAAACTACGCGCTCTGTTCGGCGTGTTGGGATTTAGCCCCAAGGCTCCAAAGGATAAGGAAGAAACTGTCGAAGAATTTTTTGCCCGCCAGCTCGGCCCGCAAGTGGTGGAGCGTCTGGTGGGGCCGTTTACGTCTGGGGTCTATGCCGGTAGCACCCAGCAGTTGAGCGCCTCCGCCGCATTCTCGAAAGTGGCGGATTTGGAGCGGGATTACGGCAGCATTATCGCCGGTGTGATTCGCTCCTCTAAAAAAGCCAAGCCCCCTATCTCCGACAAAATCGCCCCCAAGCCCAAGCGGGGACAGTTGGGCAATTTCCGCGAGGGCTTGCAGGAGCTGCCGGATGCTGTGGCCCAGGCGCTGGGAGATGCCGTCAAGCTGCAGTGGGAAGCCACTCAGGTGGTGAAAGAGGGCGATCGCTACATCACCACATTCACCACGCCGACCGGAACTCAGACAGTGGAGTCGAAGGCGATCGTGATGACGGTACCTGCCTACCGCGCCGCCCCTTTGCTCAAGTCCTTGGATGAAGCCCTAGCTGCCGAACTGACCGAAATTCCCTATCCTCACGTTGCCGCCGTGACATTGGCCTATCCTGCCGAAGCCCTACCCCAGCCGTTTGCCGGATTTGGTCAACTGTTCCCCCGCAATCAAGGCATCCGCACGCTCGGCACTATTTGGACCTCTAGCCTCTTCCCCGGACGCGCCCCCGACGGCTATCAGTGCACGCTCAGCTACATTGGCGGTGCCACCGACCCCGACATTGCCAAGCTAACCAATGAGGAATTAGCAGATGTGGTCCATGGGGATTTGAGCAAAACCCTGTTGGTGAACGATGCCGAGCCGCGGGTGATGGGGGTACGTCGTTGGGAGCAAGCTATCCCGCAATATACGTTGGGTCACCGCCAGCGCATCGCTCGCATGAATGAGATTCTGACAGACTATCCGGGGATTATGCTGTGCAGTAACTACCTGGATGGCGTGTCGCTGGGGGATTGCGTGCGCCGAGGTGAAGAACGGGCGGCAGAACTCGTGGAGTGGCTGGGACAGGCTAAAGTGGCTTGAACGCGGCTGCAAGTCTTACAGATTAGCGCACGTTGACGAATCGCTCTTGTGCCATTGCTCTCAGCATGGCGATGTCTTCCTGGCGCGAGACAGACAGGGGCACTGTTTGGGTCATTTCTGCGCAAATCATTTCGGTCGTAAACGGCTTGTTGAGATAAAGAGACTGGTAGAGCGATGAGGTGACTGCCTGTTCGATCTCGGCCCCGCTGAATCCCTCTGATTCCTCAATCAGTGCCAGCAGATCAAACTCTCCTACCTCCTGCTTGCGCTTGCGCAAGTGGATTTCGAAAATTTGGCAGCGTTCGTCGCGATCGGGCAGATCGACAAAGAAAATCTCGTCAAACCGTCCCTTGCGTAGCAGTTCTGGAGGTAAGCCGGACAGGTCATTGGCGGTGGCCACCACAAAGACAGAAGCACTTTTCTCCTGCAGCCAGGTGAGAAATGCACCCAACATGCGCTTGCTAGTGCCCAGTTCATCATTACCAGTACTGATAGCTTTTTCGATCTCGTCGATCCACAGCACTGCTGGTGCCATGACCTCTGCCATCGCGATCGCCTTGTGGAAATTCTTCTCCGATTCGCCTACATATTTGTCGTACACCTGCCCCAAGTCCAGCTTGAGTAGAGGCTGTTGCCATTCACGGGCGATCGCCTTCACAGCCAAAGACTTACCGCACCCTTGTACCCCCACGATGCAAATACCGCGAGGTGGACTGAGATTGAGCCTTTGAGCGGTCTTAGTGAACCCCACTCTTGCCCGGTGCAGCCAACGCTTGAGGGACTGAAAACCACCCAACTCTGAGAGATTATCGCTGGGAGGGTAGTACTCCAGCATTCCGCGAGCCCGCACCATCTCCGCTTTCTGCTGCTGAATGGTACGAATATCATCACGGCTCAACTTGCCATCCACCAAAGTGGCGTAGGTAATGGCCCGCCGCGCACAGTCTAGGGTCATGCCATTAAGTGCTCGTAGGAGCTCCTCAATTTCGTTGGGCTGTAGGTTCATTTCAGTTTTGTGCTGCGCTCTCATCCGACTCACCACAGATCGCAGCAGCGCACGTAACTCGTGGTAGTCCGGCAATGGCATTTCCCAGCGAGCGACGAGGCTTTCCAGCTCTGCCGGGATTTTGAGTTCGGCATCCACCAGCACCAACACGGATCGCCCACCGGCATATTTCTGCGCCACTTCCCGAAACAGGCGAATATCAAATGCTCCTGTCAGGTGCTTTGAGAAGTCTTTCAGCAGGTAAATTCCTTCATGCGACTGCTTGTAGAGCGTTGCCAGTAATTTGCTCGGCTCCTCCGTCCCGTTCATTCCCAGCTCGCGCGGAGGACGAGCGAGCCCGCGAGTAATCGACCACTCCATCAGGGGCAAATTCAACTCATTGGCAATACCGTTGATAAGAGTCTGCACCCGCTCCTCTTCCACCGTCTCGATCGCCACCACCGGATGCAGCGAGCGCATCAAAGTTTTCAGCTTGTGGGTGCAATCCGTTAGGCTCATGGCGTGCTAAGTGCAATTCCAGACGTTCCTCCACAGCTTTCCCGTACCGGCTTCGTTCACGTTCATAAGCGCGGTTATGGCAATCAGAAAGACGGGCGAAAGAGAACGGTCCTCTAACTTGCAACCTCAATCGTTACACCCCCACTTGCGACCCTAAAAATCCGCCTCCTCAATTCGCTTCAACAAATACCGTAGTTTTGACGACCTCCCGATCAAAATGGCGTGCCAATTCAGTCCCGTGTGCGAGTAAAACCATGCATGGCGATTGGCAGGCGTTTTACCAGTATTTTCCTCGATCCGAACGTTATCTATTGTAAATACAGAATGGGATATTTCTATAACGCTAGACACCGGCAAAAATCTTATAGTCAAATATCAACCATTCAAATACACTATGTAAGTTATTCATTGCCCATTGGGCATTGATATAGTGCAACGACCATTCCTCCATAGGGAATACGAATGAAGTTTACAGTCTGTATTATAAATAGACCGAACTACAACCATGCCAACGTCTTTAGAGAGATTGCTGAAACTATTCACTTCGCCCTATTGGAATTAGGTCACGACTCGATCGTTTCTAGCAATCTTAATTTTACCGATCGCATCTACATCATTTTAGGAAGCAATCTCATCGATTTCGACACGATGACATTGCCACCCTGCAGCATTCTGTACAATTTTGAGCAAATACACGATCGATCTCCATGGGTAAACGAGCGGGTCATTGCTGAATTCAAAAACTATACGATCTGGGATTATAGTGCTCAAAATATTCAAGCATGGCGTCGTTACGGGGTCGAGAAATGCCAGTTAGTAAAGCTAGGATACATGCCACAGCTTTCTCGCATAGAAGCACCACTCAAGCAGGATATTGACGTTTTATTTTACGGCTCGATCAACGAACGTCGGCGCAAAATTCTGATCGATTTGCGTTCTCGTGGCCTCAAAGTCAAAGCCTTATCGGGTGGACTATATGGGAAGAAGAGAGATGATTGGATCGCACGAGCAAAAATCATCGTAGATATTCACTACTACGAAACCAAAATCTTTAATGTTGTTCGTTTGGCCCACTTACTGTCCAATCAAAAGTTTGTCATTTCTGAATACTGTAGCGATCCGGTCAGCACGGCAGAATTTGCTGATGGAATTGTCTTCTGCGACTACGAAGCAATTGTTGACACTTGCATTGAATACTTGCAGCAGCCCGAAAAACGCGAGATCGTATCTCAGGTAGGATTCGAACTGTTTAGACAGCGCAAGGAAACTCACTATCTACAATCCGTGCTCTCCGAAGATTTCAACTATTCTAACCAGCAACATCTGACCTCAACATCACCTGCACCAGTCTGTGTCGATCTGGGCTGTGGCGGACGAAAAGCTAGCGGCCATATTGGTGTGGATATTGTGGCGATCGATGGTGTTGATATTGTTGCCAATTTGAATAGTACGTTCCCATTTTCCGATTCCAGCATCGATCGCTTGAGAGCGTATGACTCTTTAGAGCATTTCAACGATCGCATTCATACGATGAACGAACTCTGGCGGATTTGTAAACCTGGTGCTCTTGTCGAAATATTTGTTCCATCGTCTGATGGCAGAGGAGCATTTCAAGATCCCACCCATGTCAGTTTTTGGAATGTAAATTCATTTCAATATTATTGTGTTGAATCTCCGGCATATTTATCGCTATGTCAGGCGTATGGATTCAAAGGAGCCTTTTCACTCCAGGCATTGGAATCCGTGCAGGGCACGGCTGATGTCATTCATCTCAGAGCCATTCTTAAAGCCGTCAAAGTTGATATATCTACACTGGTCAAACAGCACTATAAGCTTCAACAGCGCAACTTTTACGTCTGTCCCGACTGGACTCAGCCCAAGGCCCAATTAATGCAGGCCCTAGAATCCGTGTTTTACGCTGCTCTTTCCCAAGCTCAAGATCGCTCTACGTGTCTGCTCATCGATCGCGGAAATTGCCCTGAAGCTATCAACCCCCCAGAACTGCTTCAAAGCATCCTGGATTCGGTGCCATCGCATCTCAAAAATCCCAACCAAAACTGTTCGATTTCATTTGTCGGCATTGTCGATCTCGAGCAATACGATGCATTGACAGACGCGATTGATGCCCGCATCATCCTCGAGCGAGAAAGCAGCATAACCGGGATATTTCTGCCCAGGCTCAAAGCCATTCCTCTCGAGCGATTGGCCCAGCCACTAGCGCTAGTACAGTAGAGCCGCTCGCAACACCACTGAGAGGGCAACGCACACACCCAGGACAATCAGTTGGCCGAGAGCAGTGTACGCAGAATATTGCAGGAGCGTTTGCCAAAGCTGTTGCTGCAACGGCTGCAGCATCAAATAAATAATTCCGGTAACGTGCACTGCCAACAGACCACACAAGCCGGCAGTAAACAGGTGGGCAGGCTTCGTCCGGTGCTCCATTTCTGCTAATCGACCGCAGAGCCACGCGCCGGGAATAAATCCAATTAAATAGCCAAACGCAGGCCGCTGGATATAGGCTGCTCCCCCCCCATCCATAAAGATGTCAAACCCAGCCAATCCCATGCCCAAGTAAGCAAGCTGAGATAGTAAGGCGGCTCTTGCTCCTCCCATAAATGCCGTGACTAGGAGGCCCGCCAGTTGAAACGAAAATCGGTATCCCGCCAATTGAATGGGGCCAATTCCAATCGTCCAGGCATCCGGCACCGTAATTTGCAACAATGCCCCAGCTGCAGTGATCAGTACGCCAAGTGCGGCCCACATCAGTTCGTAGGGGTTGGGGAGCGGAAATCGGGTCACATCGTACTCAGGGGGAATATCGTCATTTCTAATAGAAAATTTTAAGGATCGCCAGTTTTTCTTATGCTGGATGGAGGCCGCTGTAGCGTTTACCTTTGTTATCCCATCACGGGAGACTACATTATCTCTGGTGACAGCGCCTTCACGCATAACCTGCTCACGAGCGGCCAGAGCATCCTCATCCCTAACGCTGACTAGCGGATGTATAGAACGGCGCTCTCCTCCTGTGGGAACAGCGCCTGAGGGGACAGCACGACTAGCTGGCTGGCTGCTACGAGCACGATGTGGAGAGCGGGACGAACCACTCGCACCTGGGCCTGGGGTCATTGTTGACTCTGTAGACGCGCTCCTCCACCTCCCTTTTGCATGCTTTCTCCATTGTTCAGACTCACCAGAATCAATCGCTCTCATGGAACGCCAGACATCACCCTACCCCACATTAAATAGCGCCTCTGTCCTCGACTGGCCACTCAAAGGCCCAACTCAAGTGCGAGTGCGCAACCATGTCAATCCTCTAGCGGTGCAGTATCAAATTCCCACCTCTGCCCCCCATTGGGAGAAAGCTTATGCCCATCTACATCATCCGTTTCATTTAGATATCGGTACCGGTACCGGGCGCTTTTTGCTCGCGATGGCCCAGCAGAATCCGGAGTGGAACTTTTTGGGTGTTGAAATTCGTCGCCCCCTAGTGGAACGGGCTAACGCCTGGGCGCAAGAGCTGGGGCTCGCCAACGTGCATTTTCTCGCCTGCAATATTAACGTCACCCTGCCGAATCTATTTGCCCCTGCCGAACTCTCTCGCGTCAGCATCCAATTTCCCGATCCGTGGTTCAAAGTTCGTCACCAAAAGCGACGCGTAGTCCAGCCCGAACTGGTGGACATGCTGGCGACCTTGGTTAAACCCGGTCAACCGGTATTTTTACAATCCGATATCGAGGAAGTTGCGGTAGAAATGGAGCAGCGGTTTGCAGACCATTCTGCGTTTGCCAATCCCAATGGTCCTCACGCCCCTATTGACCGTAATCCCCTCTGCATCCCGACTCGCCGCGAGGTCACCTGCACGGAAAAGGGATTGCCTATCTATCGTTATTGGCTAGAACGCAGCCTGGAATGAATCCATCCTCCCCCCAGCCCTCGACGACCGCTCTGCAGCACTCATCCTTAGCGGTTGTGTCGAAATCGACATCGGCAAGCACACCCAGCCAACACACGGGGCGAGCTTGGATTGAAATCAACCGCTCGGCATTGCAACAGAATATCGCCAATCTACTGGAGGTGCTGCAGCCTGGAACCGAGTTATGGGCGGTGGTGAAAGCTAATGCTTACGGGCACGGGGCAGTGGTGGTGGCCCGTGCGGCGATCGCGACTGGAGCCAGTGGTTTGTGTGTGGCCACCCTGCAGGAGGGCATCGAGCTCAGACAAGCGGGCTTGTACTGTCCCATCATGCTGTTTGGTGTTCCTCTGAGCGATGCGGACGTTTGCGCGGCATTGGCTCACCAGTTGGAATGGACGATCGCCGATCGGCAGCAGCTTGCCCTCTGCCAGACCGTTGCGTGCAAGCAACAGTGCCCCATTCCCGTTCACCTCAACGTCGATACAGGCATGTCACGCTTGGGGGTGAACTGGCAAGATGCAGTGGACCTGTGGCGAGCGCTCACTCAAGCAGATGGTCTTGAACCTCTCAGCCTGTACTCCCATTTCGCCACCGCCGATGAACTGAACCATCCCGCGACTCAACTGCAGGTCCAGCGCTTTGCCGGCCTCCTCCAGACATTGCACCGGCAGCACCTGTCACCACCGAGCGTGCACCTGGCAAACTCTGCTGCCACCCTGGCGGAACGGGACTGGCATTACAACCGCGTGCGGATCGGGCTGGCTCTGTACGGCTATGCTCCGGCAGAGTTCTTGCGCGATCGCTGCCCTCTTCACCCCGTCATGGCAGTCAAAGCTCGCATCACCCATCTCAAGACTGTTCCAG
>JBCBVA010000030.1:0-33486 GCA_039817825.1 Cyanobacteria bacterium J06642_12
CAAACGACAGCGGCCCAGCATTAGTGTGGGGGAGAAATCCCAACTCAAGGGATAACTGGCATAGATCGTAGATGTGTTGAATCCAGGCAGAGCGACGATCACTGTTGGGATGAACCTCCCCACTCAATATCAGCAGCTCACAGACCCCCCGATCTTGTAACGAGATGAGCTGCTTCTTTGCCTCGGACAGCGATATCCAACCAGCGCCAGGTTCCGCACGGAAATTGCAATAGCTGCACCGATTGAAACATTCGTAGGTAGGCACCAACGTGTAAGCCGCGCTGTAAGTAACGATGCTGGGAGAAACAAAACTCGAGCTAACCGCTTGCACTGAAAAGATGTGAACTCTATTGGATTGGACTGAGTCGGAGAACCAAATGCGTGAGAAGGCTCGATAGCGACTACCGGCCATTGTCGGGATAGATCTTTATCTATCAACCGTCAACAAGCTATCCGGAAGAATACTTAGAACTGCAGATTGACTTAATTAAGTAAGGTTTATTTTGTATCGACAGATACAATTTGGAGCGAATCCCCTTCCTAGGATCGGGTGAGCAAAATGTGACGCTCTTGTGACTCCGGTACCCAACAATCGCTGAAATCCTTATGGGGAGAGCGTCTGGGAACCATCGCAGGACGTAGTTAAGGAGACTCGAATGGCAACATCCCAAGACATCCTAAATCTCATTAGCGAAAAAGACATTCAGATGGTCGATCTGAAGTTTGTCGACTTGCTGGGAACTTGGCAGCACGTCTCTTTTTACAAAGATCTGATTGACGAAGATGTCTTCACCGAAGGTCTCGGATTTGACGGCTCCAGTATTCGCGGTTGGAAGGCGATCAACAATTCCGACATGGCGATCGTCCCCGATCCCAACACCGCCTGGATCGACCCCTTCATGGCAGAGCCCACCCTCAGCCTGCTGTGCACCATTAAAGAGCCCCGCACTGGCGAAGCCTACGAGCGTTGCCCCCGCAGCCTAGCGGTGAAAGCTCTGGAATACATGCAGTCCACCGGCATTGCCGATACCGCATACTTCGGTCCCGAGCCCGAGTTCTTCGTATTCGACGACGTTCGCTACGACCAAAACGAAAATAGCTGCTATCACTTCGTAGATTCGGTCGAAGGAAAGTGGAACTCCGGTCGCGAAGAAGCTGGCGGCAACCTGGGTTACAAGATTCGCTACAAAGAGGGTTATTTCCCCGTAGGTCCTAGCGACACTTACCAAGACCTGCGCACCGAAATGCTGCTGACCATGGGTGCTCTAGGTGTGCCCATCGAGAAGCACCACCACGAAGTAGCAACTGCTGGCCAAGCAGAATTGGGACTCAAGTTTGCTCCCCTAATCAACGCGGCTGACTACGTACTGACCTACAAGTACGTGGTTAAGAACGTCGCCAAGAAGTATGGCAAAACCGCCACATTCATGCCCAAGCCCCTGTTTAACGACAACGGCACCGGCATGCACACCCACCAGTCTCTGTGGAAAGACGGTCAGCCTCTGTTCTACGGAGATGGCTACGCCAGCCTGAGCCAAACCGCTCTGCACTACATCGGCGGTATCCTCAAGCACGCTCCCGCGCTGTTGGCCTTCACCAACCCCACCATCAACTCCTACAAGCGTTTGGTGCCTGGTTTCGAAGCGCCGGTTAACCTGGCCTACTCTCAGGGCAACCGTTCCGCGTCCATCCGCATCCCCGTCACTGGTGAGAACCCCAAGGCCAAGCGTCTTGAGTTCCGTTGCCCCGACGCTACGGCTAACCCCTACTTAGCGTTTGCGGCCATGTTGATGGCAGGTCTGGACGGCATCAAGAACCAAATCGATCCGGGTAGCTCTCTGGATGTGGATATTTACGATCTGTCTCCTGATGAGTTAGCCAACATTCCATCTACCCCCGGTTCTTTGGCCGAGGCTCTGGAAAACCTCAACAACGACCACGAGTTCTTGACCGCTGGCGGCGTGTTCTCCGAGGACTTCATCAAGAACTGGATCGAGTACAAGCTGGATAACGAAGTAATTCCCATCAGCTTGCGTCCCCATCCTTACGAGTTCGCTCTCTACTACGACTGCTAAGCTCCATCTGTTTGGTGTCTAGATTGAATCACTGGATTTGATCGCTAATCGGTCTTCGACCGATTAGCGATCGCCCGAAATTCAAACGACATGGCCCCTGTTCGCAGGGGCCTTTTTCTTGTCGAGCACTGTCTAATCCGATCGGTTCCAAACCATCAAAGGGCATCGTCAGGAATGCTATCGTCTAGAAATTCGTCTATGTTGCTAGTGCATCTAGCGACAGACACCTGCGAATTTCCAGGCCCAGCAATGACATCTCTGAATCCATCCGACCAATCACCTCCTCAGTCCGCCATTGATGACGAGGTCAGTGAACTGCCCTCTGTAACTATCCTGACGATGTTACGGCTGGGGCTGTTTCAAATGGGCTTGGGCATTATGTCCCTGCTCACCCTTGGGGTGCTCAATCGGCTGATGATTGATGAGCTAAGAATTCCAGCATTGGTGGCAGCGGGTGCCATTGCCATGCACCAGTTTGTGTCTCCAGCTCGCCTGTGGTTCGGGCAACTGTCGGATTCTAAACCGCTGTTGGGATATCACCGCACGGGATATGTGTGGGTCGGTACTGCCTTGTTGGCGATCGCGGCGTTTATTGCCTTACAGGCCGTGTGGGAATTGGGCGCGAGCTATGCGGAGGTGGGCTGGACGGGGCCAACCTTGCGATGGGTTGTAGCTCTGGGGGTAATGTTTGTGCTTTACGGTCTGGCTCTCAGTGCCAGTTCGACTCCATTTGCCGCCTTACTGGTAGACGTCTCTGATGAAGACAACCGTTCGCGCATTGTCAGCGTAGTGTGGTCCATGCTGATGATCGGCATCATCATCGGAGCCATTATCAGCAGTAAGCTGCTGAGCCAATTGGGCATCGATGCCCCCATTGAAGAGCTGCAAGCCACGATCAATCGGCTCTTCATCATGATTCCAGCAGCAGTAATCGCCCTATCCGTATTGGCAACCGTAGGTATCGAGCGCAAGTATTCCCGCTACTCCAGTCGCTCCACCGTTAGCGATCGCGAAGACAGTATTACTTTGGGTCGGGCGCTGACCGTCTTGACAAGCAGCCGCCAAACCGGAATTTTCTTTAGTTTCCTTCTGCTGATGAGCATCAGCTTATTCATGCAAGATGCAATTCTCGAACCCTATGGCGGCGAGGTGTTCGGCATGAAGATTTCCGAAACCACTCGACTCAATGCCTTTTTTGGCCTGGGGACCCTCCTGGGAATCGCCACCACAGGGTTTGCGATTGTTCCTCGGTGCGGCAAACAAGGTACCACTCGACTCGGCTGCATTTTGGTGGCTATCTGCCTGATGGGCTTAATTATTGCTGGCTTCACTGGCAGGCCCGAATTTTTGATGGGGATGTTGCTGCTGTTCGGTTTTGGCTCGGGAGTACTGACTGCAGGTGCAATTAGCTTGATGCTCGATCTGACTGCAGCGGAAACTGCCGGAACATTTATTGGGGCCTGGGGCTTGTCACAAGCGATGGCCAGGGGTCTATCCACCGTGTTTGGTGGTGGAGTCTTAGACATGGGTCGCTGGCTGTTCGACTCACCGGTTTTGGCTTATGCCTCCGTATTTTCCGTACAGGCGATCGGGATGTTGTCAGCATTATTTATCCTCAGGCAGGTCAACATCCAAGAATTTCAGGACAATACTAAGCAGGCGATTGCTGCCGTTCTGAGTAGCGAAATTGAGGATTAGTCCATGACAGCCCCGCCCTCCCGGCGACGTCGCGGCCACAGCCCAGGTGATGTTACCTGGCATCGTTGGCGTACCGGTTGGCGAGATTTCGACAGTATCTTGTTGGGCACGGTCCTGGTGCTGAATGCCATTGGCATTCTGGCGATTTATAGCACCCACACCTCCAGTTCGTTTTGGTCGCAGCAGGGATTGACCAGCATTCTGGGTGTATTTCTAGCGATCGCGCTCTCTCGCATCGACTATCGCTGGCTACAAAAATGGCACTGGGTCCTGTATGGATTGACCTTAGCCATGCTGGTTGGAGTAATGGTGGCTGGAGTTACCAGTGGAGGTGCGGCCCGCTGGCTCATGGTGGCAGGGTTTAAAGTCCAACCGTCAGAATTTGCCAAATTGGCGGTCATTTTAACGACAGCGGTAATTCTACACCGCTGGCCAATCCATCACTTTGGTCAAATGTGGCTGGTGGCACTGGCATTTGTGCCCCCTTGGATTTTGATTTTCCTGCAGCCGGATTTGGGAACCGCGCTAATTTTTGTGGCCATTTTCACAGGGATGACCTATTGGGGGGGAGCACGACTCAGTTGGCTGGTGTTGTTAGCCTCTCCGGCCATTGCCGCCGTCATTTACGGTTTCTACGCTAGCTCAAGCGACCAACGGCTGTTGTGGACGTGGCTGGGCTGGGTGCTGTTTGCCTGCGGGCTAGCGATCTGGCAATTGCCGTGGCGACGGTTGAGTGTCTTTGTGGTGGCAGTCTTGAATTTATCGGCAGGGTTCTTGGGACAATTGGTCTGGGAAGTTCTGCAGCCCTACCAGCGGCAGCGACTGCTGATTTTTATGAATCCCGATGGCGATCCGTTAGGAGCTGGCTATCATCTGATTCAGTCTCGAATAGCGATTGGCGCTGGGGGGCTGTGGGGCCAGGGCATCACTCAAGGTAGCCAGACGCAACTGAATTTTATTCCCGAGCAGCACACTGACTTTATCTTCGCAGCCATCGGAGAGGAACTGGGTTTTGTCGGAGCAATGGTTGTCCTGCTGCTCATCTGGCTGATTTGCCTGCGGCTGGTGGCGATCGCACACTCCGCCAGAGATGATTTTGGATCGCTGGTAGCGATTGGGGTGTTCAGCACCATTCTGTTTCAATCGTTGGTCAATATCGGAATGACCATTGGCCTCATGCCAATTACCGGATTGCCACTACCGTTTGTTAGCTACGGTCGTTCGGCTCTGCTAACGTACTTCTTGGCTCTAGGCATTGTGGAGTCAGTGGCAAAGCACCGCACTCCTCCTCGTTTTTTCCGTCCGGATAGTGGCGGTCGCTAGTCCTCCCCAACAGACTCGATCTTTTGACCAGTGGCAGCTTTCCGAGCACCGTGCAGAGAGAGTAGACGGGGCAGCACAAGGAAAGGGAATCCCATCCTGTTGAACATACCTATATCTGGCGCTGCCCAATTGCGATTGAGGGAGCTTATTTCAGCCATTAGACGATCGCAAGAGCAACGGGGAGACATCCACTTACAATACCCAATAAGGAATGATGACGGGTTTATGTCGCTTTGACCTGAGGTCGTTATTCTCCTGACGCTCTCGTTTCGGAATAGTGCAATGACGACAGAATCTACGATCGCCAAGGCTCAACTGGTTGACGAACAAGCCGAGGGTAAGCAAGAAACTACCGCTTATTTCGGTCGCCCCATTGCTAGCAACGACATCGACAACCCCGATGATTTGATGGGCTACTTGGACTAACCACAAGATTTTCCTGGCAGTATCTGGAACCCTTCAGTTCTAGAAAGCTTAAGTCGACAACTTAGGCATAGGCACGACAGTTGTCACAAACTTTGCAGGGGTGACTGGCGTTGTAGCCTAATGTGGTCTCGATCGCCTGCCAGCGGCATTGCTTGCTACCAATAAATGCCTGAATAGAAGAGGCGCGGTCTTGTGGGCTGCGCCTCTTGTGTTTGGTGCCGAATGCGGGTGTGGAGCGAGAACTTGTCGTGCGCGAAAACTGAAACGGATCGTCCCACCGAATATCCCCCGATCTCCTCAGTACAGCCAGAGACAGCGCATGCGTTGATGACTGCTGCACCGCATCGTCGTAAGTCCCCCGCTCGGGCAGGTGGGGTAGCAGTCGGCGGGCCTGTTGCTCCGCCTCTATTTGCTGGCGCTGCATGTACTGCCACCGTTGGCGATCGCTACTATCCAACAATCCCGTAGGCTCTGACACCAGCATCAGCGTATTGGCTGGTTGACCATCTCGGCCAGCTCGCCCAATCTCCTGCACGTAATCGGTCACGTTGGCAGGAGGCTGAAAGTGGATCACCCATCGGACGCGGGCGCAGTCCACCCCCATCCCAAACGCATTCGTGCAGACCAGAAAGTCTCGATCTCCGGCCAGCCACTGCTGTTCCAGTTGCCGACGCTGTTCGCAACCAACCCCTCCGTGGTAGGCCGCCGTTGATAATCCGTTCCCAGACAGCATCTCCGCCAATTCCTGACAGAGTTCGCGCGTGCGGCAATACACCAGTCCTGTGTGACCACGATGATGCCTCACAAAGTCCATCAGTTGCTTACGGCGTCCGGCTACCGTCCAGGCAATTTTGACTGAGATTCGAATATTCTCCCGTCGCGGACTGGCACGTATGACTAGTGGGTTCTGCAGCTCCAGCACATCTTGCAGTACGGTCTGGATCTCTCCATTGGCCGTTGCCGTAAATGCCGACACAGAAAACCGTTGCCCCAACCCTCGACGAATGGCTCCCAATCGCATGTACGCCGGGCGAAACGATTGCCCCCACTCCGCCACAGTATGGGCCTCATCAATAATCGTCCCGGCAATCTTCACAGACGACTGCTGCAGTCGCCGCCACACCGATGAGTGCAGCAGCATTTCGGGAGATAAGTAAAGTAACGCGAGCTGCCCCTGTTCCAATTGCGACAGAATGCGACGTTTGCGTTGGCGATCGCACTGGCCGTGCAGTGCTTCTGCCATTAACCCCCGCTGACGCAAGCCCATCGCCTGGTCTTCCATCAAGGCAATCAGCGGAGAAATAACCAGGGTTGTACCTGACTGAACAATGGCAGGCAATTGAAAACATAAGGACTTGCCAAACCCTGTAGGCAGCACCACCAAAGCATCTCGTCCCCGAAGCAACGCCCTAATGACATCAGCCTGGGGAGATCGCAGTTGGGAGAATCCCCAGTAACGCCGCAGGGCTGACTGAACCGACACGGGTAGGGTATCAGCAACCGGAGCCAGGGTGCTGGCTGGAGCAGCGTCAGGAGAGGAGGAACCAGTCATTTACACCCGGCCATTTACATAGGGAAGAGAACAACCCTGACCGCCGCACTCGCTAGTGGCCGATCCCAATATAGGTAAAGCCGGCATCCTTCAACACAGTGCGATCGAGGATATTGCGCCCGTCAACAATGGCGGGATTGGGCATGAGCTGGGCTAATTTCACAAAATCTAGCGAGCGAAATTCTGGCCACTCAGTCACCAACACAAGAGCATCGCAACCCTCTACCGCTTGTTCGATCGTCGACTCAATCGACACCCCGGCATAGTCACCTTCACCATCGGGCCCCGACAAAATTGGGTCGAAGGCTTTCACTTTAGCCCCCAGGCGATTCAGCTTCTCCGCCAACGTAAGGGAGGGAGCATCCCGCATATCATCCGTATTGGGCTTAAAGGTCATCCCCAACAGACCAACCGTTTTTCCCTTCAAAATCTTGAGGTGCTGCTGTAATTTCTCAATCACCTGCTGTCGCTGGTATTGATTGACGCTGACGGTGGCCTTCAGCAACTGCGTATCGTAACCATAATCAGCTCCCGTATGGATGAGCGCTGCTACATCCTTCGGGAAGCACGATCCGCCCCACCCCAACCCCGCTTGCAGGAATTTGGCACCAATCCGGGAATCCAATCCGATCCCTTTCGCTACTTCCACCACATCGGCCCCCACCCGATCGCAGATATTGGCAATCTCATTGGCAAAGCTAATCTTGGTGGCCAAAAAGGCATTCGAGGCATATTTGACCATCTCGGCAGAGCTTAAGTCTGTCACAACCACCGGGACTTCAGGCAACGATTTATCGTCCGCATACCGGCGGTCAATAATGGGTGTGTATAGCTCCTTCATCAGGGCGATTGCGTCGGGATTATTGCCCCCCAACACAATTCGATCGGGATTGAGGGTGTCGAAAATCGCTGAGCCTTCGCGCAAAAACTCAGGATTGCTAACAACTTCGAACTTGGGGGTAGGAGCAGCATCAGCAGACGACGTACCAGCTCCAGAGCCGCCAACCCCAACCAGTGCCTGCTGGCTTTCCGTCATGCCATCCAGCACCAACATGCGCACCCAATCCCCCGATCCAATCGGGACGGTGGACTTATTGACAACGACCTTGAAGTCATCTGCAGTCAGATGAGAGCCAATACCACGAGCAACCGCCTCAACAAAGCGGGTATCGCTCTCGCCACTGGGCAGCGGGGGCGTGCCCACTGCAATAAATAAAATATTGCTGCGCTTTACCCCCATCTCTAGGTCGGTGGTGAACTGAATGCGATCGCTCTCAATAGCCTCCTGCATCAGCTCGGATAATCCAGGCTCAAAGATGGGAGATTTACCCGCCTGCATGGTTTTGACTTTGGCTTCGTTATTGTCAACGCAAATCACATCGTGGCCGACATGTGCCAAACACACCCCAGTCACCAAGCCAACGTAACCGGTTCCAATTACACATACTTGCATCGACAGTCTCCTAGCTCACATGCTGCAGGGAATGAGTAAACAATTCGGTCAGTTCGCAAACGCATGGTTCGTGCCGAGGCACTCCAGCGTGAACCTCCCTTAAAGAGGGGGGCGAGAACGCAGGCGCTCCCAGTCGCTCCCGAAAATCATCCACAAGCAGGCGCAAGCCCTCATGCAGTTGGATGGTGGGAGCCCATCCCAAGCGAGTTTTAGCTAGTGTAGTATCTGGCCGTCGCCGACGGGGATCGTCTTGTGGCAGCGGCTGATTCAGAATTTCTGCATTGGGATTAACCATTTTCTGTATGATTTGGGCCAATACGAGAATGGTATATTCCGTAGGATTTTCTAAAATCACCGACCGGCCAATCCCTTCAATTAATCGAGTCAGACCTTCAATAAGGTCACTAACATAACAAAAGCTGCGGGTTTGAGACCCCTCACCGTATACCATCAACAAAATAGTTTTCAGGGCTTGCAAGGCGAAATTACTCACCATACGGCCATCGTTTTCAAACATGCGCGATCCGGAGGTATTGAAGATACAGGCCCCCAAACATCTACGCTTGAGTGACAACCTACGTTTAGAGACGTGGCATCCGGAACATAATCTGGATCGGTTACCTGAACCAGGCTGTTCTCTGTCTACAAATGACGCAAATTGTGTCAACTATAATAGTCGAATTTCAGTCATGCCCGTGTATAGGTATACAAATTAGCCATAAAAGTACTTAGAGTAGCAGTTAGACAGGTCCAAAATTGAATCGGCTGGAAATCTCCAGATTGAAAGACACCTTAATTCATGGCGGTGACATCTCTTCTTCTGTAGTTTATTTAGTCGAGCAATTCATCGTCTGCAAGGCCAGGCCCAAGTCTTCTGCCACAGCACTCAGCTCCCTCAGCGCTCGTAACGACCCCACAATTAAATGTCGAGAGCGCAGGGGATGCCGCAGCATTTGAGCGGTTAATTGTAGGGGGGATAAAGATCCATCAGGATTCAACGCAGCATTTAAGTCGGGTAAATCGTTGATGCAATCATCACTGACCACCCGCACCATTGCTACCGCTACTGGATGTTGGCTTACTAGGCGTTGGCTCACTGGGCGCTGGCTCAATACCGCCAGCACGGCAGCTCCTTCCATATCGATAATTGTGGCTCCAGTTAACTGCTGCAAGCGATGCTTTTCAGTTGCTAAACAAACCGCGCGATCGGTGCTCACCATCAGCGTAGGATCGCCCGTTAACGCGTCAGACGATAATAGAGCTGCCTTCAACGCTTGGCACAACGCTGGGTCAAACGGTTGCTGGATAGGTACAGAGTCTGTGGATTGCCTTGCAGAGAACTGTGTCACGCACACATCGGGCACGACCCGCTGTCCCACAGTCACAGACGGGGATAATCCACCGCACACCCCCATAACGACAATATTGAGCGATCGCTCTACCGTCGGCAGTGCCAATGGCAAACGAGCCAAGTACTCCATCACAGGCAAGGGGCCCACCGGAATGGCAACCGTTGTCGGCAAGGGCTTCAAACTAGATTTACGCAATCCCCTAACAACGGCCTGATGTTCCGCCCCCTGCGGCACCAAAATTAAGTCAATTGCTTCAGATAAAGGCATACTTCAGGTCAGGGGATTGTAGATATCAACAAAACTGGGCGTAAATTCATCTCTCAGCATTCTGGTTTGGGTGAGGTCAGCAGCGTTCCCGTACCAACCATGATTTGCCCTGGCTAAATGTGACGCTGTAAGACCATCCTCGATCTTGCCCCCCACCAAACTGACCATGATAGTCATACTGTATGCCGCCTGAGGATTGCTCACCCCACAGCAATCATGGCCGCAGCCTGTTAACCGGGCACAATGATTTGAGCACTACCATTCGAGCAAAGGAGTAACAGAGGCATCGTGCGAGCATTTGTGACGGGTGGTACGGGATTTGTGGGGGCCAATCTCGTTCGGTTGCTACTGGACGAAGGCTATGAGGTTCGGGCGTTAGCTCGCCACTCCAGTAGCTTAGACAATCTAACAGGGCTGAATGTAGAGATTGTTCGGGGAGATTTGAACGATCCGCAGCTTTCTCATCAGATGCGCGGATGCGACTGCCTCTTCCATGTGGCCGCTCGCTACTCCTTGCTGCAACGCGATCGCGACGCCCTGCACCGAGACAATGTCTTCGGAACTCGCAATGTCCTCAAAGCCGCCCGTGAAGCCGATGTGGAACGCACGGTCTACACCAGCTCAGTAGCAGCCATTGGGGTAAAGCCCCACGGAGCCGTAGCCGACGAAACTTATCAATCAGAGGTCAATAGCCTGGTTGGTTGCTACAAACAGTCGAAATACTGGGCCGAGCAGGAGGCGATCGCCGCTGCACAATCGGGCCAACACGTGGCGATCGTCAATCCATCCACCCCGATTGGCCCTTGGGACATCAAACCCACCCCTACCGGAGATATCATCCTGCGATTTCTGCGGCGGAAAATGCCTGCTTACGTTGACACCGGGCTGAATCTAATTGACGTCCGCGACGTCGCCAAAGGCCATCTTCTCGCCCTACAACAGGCCAAGTCTGGAGAACGTTATATCCTGGGTCACCACAACATCACTCTCAAGCACATGCTCGATCGCCTCTCGGATATCACCGGCTTACCTGCCCCCCAAGCAACCGTCCCCCTGTGGTTGCCACTCGCTGTAGCGTGGTTCGAAGAAACTATCTTGACCCGATTGGGCCAAGAACCATCGATTCCCATCGACGGTGTACGCATGTCAGCCGAGCCCATGTACTACACCCCCGCAAAAGCCGTACGAGAACTGGGGTTGCCTCAATCCTCCATCGATACAGCACTCTCCGATGCGATTGAGTGGTTTTACGAGCGAGGGTATGCCACAGTTAAAGAATGATTTCAAATCGTTAATAAGTGGGCATAGATATCAACAGCCCTCCCCCCCCTGGTATGTGAAGGAGCGAGTTCATGGCAGTCAACGTTCAACAAGCGGTCTCCGTTGGAAAATATCTGGTCTCTCAGCGAGTCAAAGGCCGGCAGAAGTACCCATTGGTACTCATGCTCGAACCGTTATTCCGCTGTAACTTGGCTTGCCCTGGCTGCGGAAAGATCCAGCACCCTAACGAGATTCTCCGACAACAACTAACCCCTGAAGAGTGCTTCAAAGCTGTTGAAGAGTGCGGAGCTCCCGTTGTTTCCATCCCTGGTGGGGAACCTCTTCTTCACCCTCAAATGGCTGAAATCGTAGAGGGTTTGGTTGCACGCAAGAAATTTGTCTACCTCTGCACCAATGCCATTCTGCTGGAGAAGAACCTCGATAAATTCACACCATCCGAATATCTAACCTTCAGCATCCACCTAGACGGACTGGGCAGCCACCACGACAAAGCCGTCGATCGCGAAGGTGTCTTCGATGTGGCGATCGCGGCGATCAAAGCGGCCAAAGCAAAAGGATTCCGCGTCACCACCAACACCACCGTGTTCAACGATGCCGATCCAGCAGAAGTCCAAAACTTCTTTAACTACGTCTCCGAGCTGGGCGTAGACGGCATGATGGTTTCTCCGGGCTACAGCTACGAATGGGCTCCCGACCAAGACCACTTCCTGCGCCGCGAAGAAACCAAGGCTCTGTTCCGTGAAATCCTTGCCCCCTTCAAAGCGGGTAAAACCAAGTGGAGCTTTAACCACAATCCCCTCTTCCTAGATTTTCTGACTGGAGAGAAAGAATACGACTGCACCCCTTGGGGCAGCCCTAGCTACAGCGTTCTAGGCTGGCAAAAGCCCTGCTACCTGCTGAATGAAGGACACTACGAAACCTTCCAGGAGCTGATGGATAACACCGACTGGGAAAACTACGGTCGTTCCAGTGGCAACCCTAAATGCGCCGACTGCATGGTGCACTGTGGTTACGAGCCAACGGCTGCAGAAGATGCCATGGCTCCCAAGAACATTGCCCGCTCCCTCGGTAGCGTTCTGGGCTTTGCGAAATAGAGCTGGCGTTTAAGTTGAACTCAGAGCGGTAAGGTCTCTCTTTCTCTCTCGTAGATCGGCGAAACCAATAGGGGTTAAGCCTCTTTCTCCCAATGTGGGAGAAAGGGTTTGCTGGAGAGATATCGAACTTAGGTTTGCCAGCAAATAACCGTGCGCCCTTTCCATGAAGCGCACGGTTTTCGTATTCCAGTCCTGAAGAATTATGTCAGGCCATAACACAGCCTAAAAAGAGGACGGTTCGCAATCAGGTGGATGTCTAAAATCTAGTCAACGCCACTTAGCGACGGCGGAAGCTACCGACTGTGACTTCTTTCACCAACGCCATAACAGCCGCGCGCGTTAGTTTCTCCTCTCCGCGCTCCAACGCATCTAGCGTCGCGTGAGCTAACGTTAGTGGAATTCGGCAGAAATCTAACGTAGGTCCTTTGGGGAGAGAGTCAGTGTAACGGTCGGCTAGCGATAGATTGTAGCGGGCATAGTCTTGCATATTGTCCACCGTCCAATCATCCGGGAAGAAACTCACCCCTCTGACACCATCTTCTTTGTAATTGCGCAAAATGTTGACTGACTGTAGCCCCCGACCAAATCCCAAGGCCAATCCGCGATCGGTTTTTGTCCCATCGTGCCACTGCCACAGATCGGACAGCATCAGCCCCACTGCTCCAGCAACACTAAAGGTATAGCTATCTAAGTCTGCTTTCGTGTGAATCGTCCAGTTCACATCGGCCCAGTGAGCCATGCGATCGGACATCGCGGCTGTTGCATCCCAAATGCGCGGGGCAATGTCAGGAGGAGCCAGCAGAGCCCATTCACCAATACGCAGACTAACTTCCGGGAGCGTCCCCTCAAAATCGTGCAAGCCTGCTGCAAACTGTTCGACAGAAGCATCTATCACTCCCGACTGCAGGTTGAGGCTCACCTGTCTGAGCAATCGGGACTTCACAGCATTGGGCAGCTCGGGGTGATCTTCAATTTCATCGATCGCCCGCATGCAGAGATAAGCGGCAGACACCGCTTCCAACAAACCATCGGGTAGGCGACTAATGGGAATATAGAAAGTTCGGCTGGTCTTTTCTAGAATATCTAACGCACTTTTTCGAATACTCATGCCGCTCGTCCTCACACAACTCATCTAGAGCATACAGTTACCAATGCCTGCAGGCCAGAACCGAGGTTAGCCTGGGAGGCTACTTCTCAAGCAGTTAACGGGCCGTTTGAGGATAGGTCTGGAGAGTCGTTCTGCTTTAATGTAGCTTGCTCTCCTTCCAACCAGCATCGCAGGCTTGAAACCATCAATCTGTTCGGATGGTACCCATTTCAGCGTTAGAGAGTACTGGGAGCTGTCAGGCTGGAGCGTTTGCGGGCTAATTCAGCCGCTAAATTAATGGCTTCGATCAGGCTGCGGGGATCAGCTATTCCTTGACCTGCGATATCAAATGCCGTGCCGTGATCGGGGGATGTGCGAATAAACGGCAAGCCAACGGTAACGTTGACGGCGCGATCGAAGGCCATCAGCTTCACGGGAATCAGTCCTTGATCGTGATAGAGGGCCAGATAGGCATCCAGATCGGTAAGAGCGTTACCCTGCACGGCGGTAAACCATGCTTTGCCGGCAGGAACCCACATGGTGTCGGGGGGGATAGGGCCGATCGCCTCCGGAAACTCCTGAATAACGTCCTCAATCCACTCAATCTCTTCACGCCCCAACTGTCCGGCTTCACCGCTATGAGGATTGAGACCCGCCACCGCCACTCTCGGGGAATCGATCCCAAAGTCCTGTCTCAACGTGTCAATCAGTAGCTGTAATTTTCGCCGCAGCACCGCTGGAGTAAGCTGTTCCGGCACCTGTCGCAACGAAATATGGGTGGTGGCCAACATCGCAATCAAGCGCCACTGAGTGTGAGGAGAGCGAGCAACAAACATCATGCCGAAGCGATCGCGGTTGGCAGCGCGGGCGCACACCTCTGTTTGACCGGGAAAGTGGTGACCTGCCGCAGCCCAGGCAAATTTAGCAATGGGAGAGGTCACGACTGCATCGAAGTGGCCAGCCAGCGTGCGATCGATCGCAGTTGCAAGATAGCGATAGCTCGCCGAACCGCTGGCTACACTACCTATACCAAGCTCGAACCGGCACGGTACTTGACTGCTCGTACTCGTTGCGTCAGTCCAATCATCAAAAATAGTAAGAGATGACAGAGAAGCCATATGGCACTGACTGGCTAGTGCTGAGTGCGTAGCCTCCAAAACCGACCGATCTCCAAAAACAACGATATCTGCAACATTTCGAACATCCGCTGCAGCGCAAGCTTTCAGGACTATTTCAGGACCGATACCGGCTGGGTCCCCTAGTGTTAGAGCAATACGGGGTTTGGAATTCACAACAGCCGAAGAGCAAGACAATATCAATCAAAGTCGGACCAAGATGGAAGAAACCTGACAAGCACCAAAGCCTTGCAATTTACCAATGAGCGCTCTTCAGATCCTCAACCGGTCGGCCGATATATCAATCACAATCGAGCGAATCACGGGTGGGCACCCCTGAAACTGGGTTGACACCGGAGGCACGGTCGCAGAGATCGGCCTGAGTATCGCTACGCATGAGGGCATTGGTGAAATCTGCCCCTTCGATGTCGCTATCCTCCAGTTTGGCCATCCACATGAGGCTATCCACAAACAGTGCCCCTTTAAGATCTGCCTGGCGCAGATTAGCCATGTCCAGCGTCGCCTCGCTTAAATCAGCCCCACTAAGGTTGCTGCGCACCAAGTTGGCTCCAAACAATGATGTCCCGACCGCATTCGCATTGCTGAGATCGGCAAATTTGAGATTGGCCTTTACAAACGAATCCTGAGTGAGATCGCGATTTGCAAAGTCACGCCCTTGCAAATCTTCTTTATCAAAGTTGTCCGCCAAGGCCACAGGAGTTATGACGGCGAACAGTAACAGGCAACATACAGCTAGGCGGCAAATCCGGTGAACTGACAATGGTTGTAAAGACCGTGCCTGATTCCAGAGATTTGCAACATTCAAGCAAAATGTCTGCAGCAGAGCGACCACAGTTGGTTCATCTCCTTCGTAGAACTTCTATTATTCTCATCGATCCGGGCCATCAAAACTACTCGAATCTTTGGTTTCTCAACCTTTTTTACCCGATCGCTCGCTGTTTGTACGATCCGATTGTATTTCAGCCCCGAAAATCCATGTCTATTCGAATCGGAAACCTTGGCGAACAGCTAGTCTGCGATCGCCTACAAACACTGGGTTGGACAATTGCCGCTCGGCAATGGAAGTGCCGCTGGGGTGAGCTAGATATCGTTGCCGTTCGAGATTCAGACCTCAAATTTGTGGAAGTCAAAACCCGCAGCCATCGCAATTGGGACGCATCCGGAGCATTGGCTATCACACCACGCAAGCAACGCCGCTTAATTCGCACCGCCCAAGTGTTCTTACAGCAGCATCCCGACTACTTCTCTTGCAACTGCATATTTGACGCTGCGCTCGTCTCCATCGGCGATCGCCAACACTTGGAATTACATGAATACATTGAGTCCGCGTTTGAGCTATAGCAGTGGCCATGCCCCTGCAGACATTTCATCTAAAAAAGAGGAGCCACAGGGCTCCTCTTCTCTCAAACAATTAAGCTAGAAGCTTTTAGAACTTGAAGGTGGTACGGATACCGCCAACAACGATGTCGTCATCATCAACCGCATCGGAGATGTAGTAGACACCGGGGGTGATGGTGAGATTCTCGGTCAGTGGGAAGCTGTAGTAAACCTCAGCATAGAAGGGGGAGTCATCGTCATCGCCGACAAAGAAGTCGGGACTACCAACCATGAAGCCACCATTAGAGCCTTCGATGAACAGGTCAGGGAAAGCGAAACCAGCTAACCAATCGTCAACACCGTCGAAATCATCGTTCTCGAAGCCGCGAGCGTACCAACCGGAGAAGATCACGCTAGGAGTGATTTCCCAGGTAACGCCGAAGCCCAAACCGAAGAACTCGTCCAGACCGGTACCTTCACCAGGAGAGGTAACTGTACCAGCCAAAGACAGCAGCAGGTTATCAACAGGAGTAGCAGCCAGTTCCAGAGAATGCTGAGAGGTGCCGGCGAAGAAACCGGTACCGAAGTCATTACCTGCACCTTCTGCAGCGCCGTAACCATAGGTGACGTAGAACAGATCGTCCAGAGCTTCCCAAGAGAACAGCAATGCTTGATCGCCTACGCCGTCCCAAACCAAGTCGCTTCCGCCATCGCCGAAGTCAGACAAGCCATCGAAGGGAGTGCTGAAAATGACCAAGTCGGTAGCAGCAACGCTGTTGATACCGAAGACGGCAGTAACAGCGCCGCTGAAGAGAGGGAACTTATAGAAAACGTCATCAAGTTCAACGTCTTCACCGCTACCACCATCGGCGTCGGAGTTACCGGAGAAGGTAAAGCCGCTGGGGTCGCCGTTGAACGCATCTGCCTCACGGGACTGCAAGCGAACGCGCAACTGGTCTTCACCAGTGAAGGATGCGTCAAAGTTCATCCGCACGCGATAGGGAACCTGGACATTGTTGTCAAGGTCGTCGGGTTCACTAGCAGCGAAGATACCGGAAATAACTTCGAAGCTCAGCTTGCTGGTAGCAGCATCCAAGCCTAGAGGGTTAGCTTCCAGTTCAGCAGTCTTCGCTTCTAGAGCGTCAACGCGACCGGTCAGGGCAGCCAATTCAGCAGCAAACTCTTCCTGCAAACGCTGAACGGTAGCCAGGTCTTCACGAGAAACCTTGTCAGCCAAGCCAGCAGCGATCAGTTCGTTAATGCGATCCAAGCAAGCGTTCAAACCGGCGGCGAATTCGCCACGAGTCATCGCGCGCTGGCCGCGGAAAGTACCGTCAGGGTAACCAGCAATACAGCCGTAACGTTCGACCAAAGACTGTAGAGCTTGGAAGTACCACTCAGTGGGAGCAACGTCAGACAGCTCGGATACAGAGGTAACCTGAGCGAACTGTTGAGGCTGGGTCGTCTGGGCTTGAACTTCACCACCCGCCATTAGGGCAGCACCTACTGCAGCAGAACCTGCAAGCAGGGTTTTCCAAGTGATTGCGGACATTAAATTGTCTCCTTATCCTCACACAGGTCAACCTGGCGGCATGGAACGAAATCCAACAGGATATGTTCCCTGCAAGCTTTAGTTAGACCCAATGAATATCGTAGACGATTCTTCCCCATTCGGCACCAGTTCAATCAAAACTATCTACGGGTATTTGTCAGGCTCTAAATATTAAATGGATGTCTTCATCGAACATAGTCCTTGAAATCTTTTCTATGACTGAGGTTCAGCGTTCTTTGCCAGCAGAAATCTTCCCTACGATCGGTCCGGCCAAAACTCCAAAACATCGCTTGGTAGCATCAACAATCTGCGCAATACCGCAGAGAGGGAAAATCGACCCGTGAGAATTGTGTGCAGCAAGAGCTGTTGAGAACACGAGCCTAGTTTCCTTCAGGCTCACATCAGGAGAGGCTATCTCATCAAGGTCGTTCGACTCTTATGCTCACTGAGCAAAACTCTGTGCAAAACTGACTCCGCAGATAAACTGAAAGGCTTCAGGTTCAGTGCTGCATCACCACAGATGGAACGTGAGGCCCAGCAGCCCCGACGTAAGCCGCAACACCCGTTTGCAGTCAATACTTCTTAACGAACAGAATGCTTAAGGGAATGAAAGACCCTGTTAGACTGCAAAAAAGCAGCTTGGGTAGGCTATCTGTCTGTCAGACGGCAGTTGTCAGCCAGCAGCAATTGCCAGGCATCAACGATATCGCACGATAAAAAACATGGTTGCAACTTCCCCTCAAAAACCAGCTTCCGATACTCAGGCGCGAGTTCCTGATGAAACCATACTGACTCCGCGCTTTTACACCACGGACTTTGATGCAATGGCAAACCTGGATATTTCCGGGTACGAAGACGACTTCGAAGCCCTGCTTGAAGAATTCCGCACTGACTACAATCGCCATCACTTTGTCAGGGGCGAAGAGTTCGATCGCTCCTGGGAGGAGCTCGATGCAGAATCCAAGAAGCTCTTCGTGGAATTTCTGGAGCGCTCCTGCACAGCAGAGTTTTCCGGGTTCCTGCTTTACAAGGAACTATCCCGCAAGCTGAAAGACACTAGCCCTGTCCTGGCCGAGTGTTTCTTGCTGATGAGCCGCGACGAGGCTCGCCACGCTGGCTTCTTGAATAAGGCAATGGCAGACTTCAACCTGGCGTTGGATCTCAGCTTCTTGACCAAGAACAAGCAGTACACCAAGTTCGCCCCCCGGTTCATCTTCTACGCTACTTATTTATCCGAGAAAATCGGCTACTGGCGCTACATCAAAATCTTCCGCCATCTGGAAAACAATCCCGATAACCGCATCTACCCAATTTTCAATTTCTTTGAAAATTGGTGCCAGGACGAGAGCCGCCACGGAGACTTCTTCTCTCTAGTGATGAAGAGCCAGCCCCGCTTCTTGAACAATTGGATTTCGAGGATGTGGTGCCGTTTCTTCTTGCTGTCCGTTTACGCCACCATGTACCTCAACGATGTAGCTCTTCGTCCCGAGTTCTACGAACTCATGGGATTGGAACCCAAGGACTACGACCTAGATGTCATCAAGTGGACCAACCATGATGCATCGAAAGTATTCCCCGTCGTTTTGCACGTCGAGCATCCTGAGTTCGAAGGCTGCCTCGATCGCTGCGTAGCCAACATCGATAAGATGCGTCAAGTGGATGCCTCTAACGCTCCTAGCGCTGTGAAAGCTCTGCAGAAGTTACCTCTGTATGCGGGTAATGTGTGGCAATTCATCCGTCTGTTTGCCATGAAGCCCGTGACTAGCCCGGTCGATCGCCAGTACCGTGCTGCTCGTCAAGCTGGCCAAGCCGCCACAGCGTAGCTTTTCCCTTTGCGCACTTAGCAAGCAGCCCCTATGACTGGGGCTGCTTTCGTTTAGCAACACGCTGCCCTATCCCGTGCCAATCTCAAGAACAGACCCGGTGAATTAACCTACGGTCAATGCGCTTGAATGGGTTCAGCCACAGAGTTCGGACATCACTGGAACCTCCACGGAAGTAGTTAGTAAGCAGCAGCCACTGGTTGTCCCCCCAATCGCCGAGACTGACCCCAAACCACCCACATTAGTTCGCGCGTATGAATCCAACAGTCAATCTCACCCCTATTATTGCCCTCTCAGGTCTGGTGGTTTTAGCCTGGGGATACTGGCGCGCCCGCCAACAGGGCCAGGCAGGAGTGCTGGGGTGGCTGCAAAGCGTGTCGCTGATACTGCCCTGGCTGGTATTTCTAGGGCTGTTCGCAACGAATACTTATCTCAATGCAGCCGGTTTTGTCCTGTTACTAACAGTATCCAGCGGCATCTATATCGCCGTTGGCCGCGTGGCCCGCAGAGTCGCCGAAGAAGAGCGGGCGGCAACAACAAAATTTCAACAAACGCTTCGCAGCGAGAATCAAGAGGATTGGGCAGCTCCCGCCAGTGCAGTGGAGAGGGAGATAACTGAGGAGACAACTCTCGATACGATCGCCATTCCCGACAAAAACGACATTGATGTAGACATTGATGAGTCCTCTGAAATTGACGGAGAAAGTTCCCAGCAAAAGAGCGCAACCGGCAGCTCCCAAATAGATACAGATGACCTAAAAGCCATTCGCGGCATTTTCGGTATCGATACGTTCTACGTGACAGACATAGTCCCCTACGGCAAGGGAGCGATCTTCAAAGGCAACCTGCGTCAACAAGATGCGTCAAAAGTGGTTCAGCAGTTGCAAACGGCTTTGCAGCAGGAAATGGGCAATCGCTACTGTCTGTATTTGGTACGCGATCGCGAAGAAAAACCATCCGTTGTTTTATTACCCGACTCAACAGTCAACCAGCCCACTCCGGCTACCTTCAAGGCATTGGCCGCCACGCTGCTAGTGGCAACAGTAGGCATGGTCATGGAACTGGCTGCCAATCTGTTTGGCTTCAGCCTGACAGTCAATCCCGAGCGCTGGTGGGAAACAGTCCCGTTTGCAACGGGCGTATTAGGAACGCTCGGGTTGCACGAATTCGGACATCGCTGGATGGCAGGGAAGTACAGAGTGCGACTCAGCCCGGCTTTCCTTATTCCGACCTTGGGATTGGGCACTCTCGGCAGCCTCAATCGCATCGAATCTCCCGTTCCCCATCGCAAAGCACTCTTTGATATTGCGATCGCCGGTCCGGCACTAGGGGGGCTATCCTCGCTCGTCTTGTTGGCGATCGGTCTCCTCCTCACCGGCCAACCATCCGATTTATACGTGCCCGGAGTCCTCTTCCAATCATCTCTACTCGTAGGTGGCTTATCTCGCTCGATCCTCGGGCCTCAACTGCAAGCAGAAGTGGTAGGCATTCATCCACTGGTAGCAGTTGGATGGTTGGGGTTATTGGTGACAGCCCTGAGCTTATTACCGGCAGGACAACTGGACGGCGGACGCATGGTTCAGGCAGTATACGGTCGCAAAATTGCCGATCGCACGACATTTGTATCGATCGCGTTTCTGGCCTTGGCCGCCTTGGGTAACCAGGTGGCTCTATATTGGGCTTTACTGATCTTGCTGATTGCCCGCGACACCGAACGTCCTCCCCAGGACGAAATTACGGAAACGGATAGTCGTAGGGATGTATTGGCATTGGTGGCTCTGTTTGCAATGGCTGTGATGTTGCTACCTGTGGCACCGATTGTGGCAGAGCGCTTCGGAATTGGCTTGGTTTGATTGGGCTTGGTTCTGGTGGGTTGAACCGATCGGAAATCGCTGGGTGAACATTGATGGACGAGCATGAACTGTCGTCAGAAGTCCCGAGGAATTACGCGCCTTCTATCACAGTCGAGCGGGCAGTACCAGTATCGATGAGAGACGGTACGACCCTATACGCCGACATTTATCGCCCCAATCATTGCTCTGAACCGCTGCCCGTTCTACTCATGCGCTTGCCCTACGGGCGGGCAGTTGCCTCAACGGTGGTCTATGCCCACCCCAGTTGGTATGCCAACCAGGGATTTATTGTCGTTATTCAGGACGTGAGAGGATGCGGCCAATCAGAGGGCACGTTCTACCCCTTACAAACCGCTGAAATGGAGGATGGCGTTCAAACCGTCGATTGGTGTCGCCGTCTACCAGGAAGTAACGGCAAAGTGGGCATGTATGGATTCTCGTATCAAGGCATCACTCAATTTCAGGCCGTCGCCGGAGGGGCGTCTTCAGTCGGATTAGCGGCGATCGCCCCTGGCATGGCCGCCATCGATCGCTACCGAGGGTGGTGCTATTGGGGGGGAGCACTGGCGTTGGATCTAGTCCTTCCTTGGAGCGTTCAATTAGCTCAGGACCAGGCCCAATTCCGCAGGGCAGAGCCCGATGCCACCCAACTGGGACAGGCACGAGCAGACATGCAAACATGGCTGAACGTCACTCCGCTCGATAGCTTGGAATTATTGCAGGGGCAATCGCATGCTGATTTCTATTTTGACTGGCTACGCGAGACTGTCGCCGACTCAGCATACGAGCAAGATCTCAACCCCCAGTCATATCTAGAGAACAGTCACGACGTACCGGGGCTGCATATTGCTGGCTGGGCAGACAGCTACCTCCTAGGAACGATCCAGGCATACGAATGGTTGCAACCCCGCACCGCTCACCCTCAGCATTTAGTGGTGGGACCTTGGCAACACATTCCGTGGTCGCGGCACGTGGGAGAGCTGGACTTTGGCCCAGCAGCTAGCCCCACGATCGATCGCCTGCAGGTGCAGTGGTTTAAGCAGTGGCTACATAACAACGATGCCCCTGAAGCCACACACCAGCCCGCCCCCCTGCCCCATGAATCCACGTCAGGTAAACCCCGTCCTGACAACGAGTCCTGTGGAGCAATCGCGGTAGACGCCATCGTCAATCTCTTTGAAATGGGCAGCAATCGTTGGCTGCAGTTCGATCGCTGGCCGATACCAACTCACCCCTATCGCCTCTGGCTAGCAAGCGATGGACTGGCCAATGGTCCAGACAGCAACGGGCAACTGGTGGCCACACCTGCATCACCCCCTGACGAGGCAACAGACTCTGGCAGGGTATCAAAAACCGGTAGCGGATTCGATACTTACGTTTACGACCCCCGCATTGCCAATCCCACCACCCCCTACGGCCCATACGATCAGCGCCGCGTGCATCACCGTCCCGACCTCCTGCTCTACACCAGCGACCCTCTCAATACTCCGCTAGCCATTGTTGGAGCCCCCATCATGACCCTGTACGCGGCAACTACGGCAGTGGACACCGACTGGGTCGTGAAATTAATGCGCCTCACCTCGACAGGAGCAGCAATTCTTCTGAGCGCCGGAGTGCTGCGAGGCCGCTTTCATCAGTCACTCTCCCAACCCGAACGACTACCTCCTGAGGAGATCGTGCAGTACACGATCGAGCTTCGACCGACTTGCTGGAAGGTACCGGCGGGCGATCGCTTACAGGTGGCAGTTGCCAGCGCGGCTTTCCCGTGGATCGATCGCAATCCCAATACCGGTCAGTGGCCAGCTTCAGCGCATTACAGCGATTTTCAGATGGCAACTCAAACCGTGTTTCACACTCCCCAGTGGCCATCGCATATCGTGCTGCCGGTTCGGGAATAAGTTACGTTTCTCTGACAAGCTTAAGCCCGTCATCCCAATAGGACCGGTTGGTCCTAAGTTCGGAGCTACGTAAAGCCACCAGCAGGATTGAGCACCCTAAATTCACGGGAATCTACCAACTCCGCATTGGTTGGCTGCATTTGTCGATCTAGTTCGTCTATCAAGGCTTCTGGAAACGCAAACCAGTCCTCCCGACTCGCCCAGTAGATGGCCAGCGTCACAAACTCGGGACGATCGGGTGACGTCCAAATTGATTTATGCAAGAATCCCGACTGCTGGCGTAGCGCCGCCGTCCAAATTTGCTCGTCTTTGGCTAGAAATTCAGCCTGCTCTTCCAGTGGGACGCGGAATTCTAGCCACTCTACAACCACCGGGTTGGGCCAGGATGAATCGCTAGCTTGTGCGATTTGTCGCTCGAACCCTGGCATCTGAATTCCTATGCTCCCCAAACTCCACAGCAGAATTGAAAGGGCGATCGCCCGTCCCAGTAACAACCATTTATTCTGTTTTGAGCACTGACCTTGTTTCAACACAATTGGTCACATCTACATCTAGGTACATTCAGCAGTTTGTCAGGCTGCGGTTTGTCAGGCTTACGATGAGGGGCCACCAAACTAAGCTCTATCCAACTAATTACCCACCCAATTGATAGACCTCAAGGTCTCAGCAGGCGTACGGAGGAGCAATCGTCTATCACGTCTATGCTGGCAGAATGCTTGCAGACCATCACTTTTACAGTAAAGGATGGCGTTAGTTTTCCAAAGCGCTGCAATCAGTCCAAGGGCAACCATCGATCCCTCATTAGCATATTGATAGTTTACGAGTTAAACCTAAACCCAAAAAATCCCTGTCCACCACCACCAATACGCAGATTACTGCCGTTGATTCTAAAGTCTCGACTGGCTTGACTCCACGTCCATACGAGACGGCCTAGTCAAATACCAAACAACTTGCTACGTCCATGTAGGTCATAAACCCACTGCAGAAGTGCATCTGTAAGTTTGCAACGCGATCGGGAAAGCTTAGGTTGAAGTATGGTGGAACCTGGCTACGCTCTCTAA
The DNA here is from genome assembly GCA_039817825.1 of Cyanobacteria bacterium J06642_12. GTDB lineage: Bacteria > Cyanobacteriota > Cyanobacteriia > Thermostichales > PCC-7336 > PCC-7336. The sequence goes on from JBCBVA010000030.1 coordinate 24,249, forward strand.
ACTCCAAAATCAGATAGAGGCAGTACTTCAATATCGCAATACTTGAGCGATCGACTATGGCGACTTATTCGTGGTGCACTCTAACTGAAATAAAGTAGTTGACTCCAAAAAGTTGTAGCCTTATCTACAGAAAAAGCAGGGCATTCTGTCTAAATTAGCACTTATTTCTTGCTAGCCATTTTGTTCGTTGGAGACTAGCATCTCCATCGCTGCCCCCCTGTGTATGACATTGAAGCCATTTAATTCGAGTCCGCTTGCCTCGCATCGTGGGGATCCAACAGTAGACTCACAGCACAGTTTAATCACCGACACAGCTCTAGGTTCATTACCTGTCGGTCACTTTGTCCTGTGTCAGCACGATGAAACAACTTGGCATCTCCAAGACTGGGATCGAGCCTGTGCCCAATTGCTAAATCTCCCCATAGAAACTCAATGTAGCTATGGGTTAGCAACTATTGTCCCACAAGCTGCCGCACAACAGATTGCGTTTTTAGCGGAGCTCGTGTGCCGAAATCGCCAAGCCATTGTTGACCAGATTATTCCATCAGGTCGTAACCAACCTACACTTGCCATCTCTCTGAATCCGAGCAGCTGCGACAATCTCAAGCCCACAGTTTTGGGAAAATGTACAACTCTAGAGAAATACATTGCTAGAGAAGAACGAGCGGCATTATCGAAGGTCCGAGATTCAGAAGCATCAGCCCCCAAGTCACCAATCCTCAAATCGAGCTCTTACCTTCTGCAAGCTAGCCCTACCCACACCGAAGAAGAGATCGAGCTGACAGATATCGAGCGGACTGAAACCAAGCTGATAGAAACCGAGCACCGCAGTACGGCTGTGCAAGGTAATGCGAGCGAGCTACTGATTCGAGTCGCGACTAAGTTATCGCAGCCCCACACCCCGTGCCTGTTTAAAACGGCAGTTGCATCCCTCAGTCAGTTCGTCTCGATGGATGTAGCCGTTGTTGGCGAAATCCATCCCAACGCCCAACACATCGAGGCCCTTGCGGTTTGGAATAACAACCAATCGGGCGAAACAATTTCGTATCCCTTAGCTGGTAGCCCCTGCAAACTCACACTCGAGAGCGGCACGTACATTGTCGAACAAAACGCGGCGCAATTATTTCCGCAATGCGCTACGTTGAGTGCACTTAATATTGAAGGCTATGCCGGGTGTGCCTTACGAGCTTCCGATGGTCAGCCCATTGGGGTACTGGTCGTCATGAGCCGCCAGCCATTATCCGACACCGACAGTATTCGCGCCGTATTGCAATTATTTGCATTGCGGGTTGCCACCGAGCTAGAACATCGTCGACAAGAAGCCACGCTGCGAGAAACCGAACAGAACTACCGCAGTATCTTCGAGAACGCTGTCGAAGGGATCTTTCGAACAACTCCCAACGGCCAATATCTCATCGCCAACCCCATGCTGGCGGACATCTATGGCTACGACTCAGCAGACGATTTATTGACTTCAATCGTCGATATTGGCAAGCAAATTTATGTCGATCCAGATCGGCGCAACGACTTAGTTCTAGAGCTGGAGCAGCAGGGCTCGGTGCTCAACTTCGAGTCAGCCGTCTATCGAAAAGATGGAACCGTTATTTGGGTCTCTGAAAACGCCCGTGCCATTTGGGATCCTAATGGGAATTTAGTGGCATACGAAGGCACGGTCGTCGATATTACGGCCAGCTATCGCGATCGCCAGACCATTGAATACATGGCCTACTACGATTTGCTAACGGGACTGGCCAACCGAGTTCTATTGGGCGATCGACTCACGGTAGCGATTTCCCAAGCCGAGCACAATCAAGAACAATTGGCAGTGCTGTTCCTAGACCTAGACCGATTCAAGACCATCAACGATACGTTAGGTCACGGAATTGGGGATGTCCTGCTGCAAGGAGCCGCCAACAGGCTGGCTAGCTGTGTCCGCGACTGCGATACCATTGCTCGCTGGGGAGGTGACGAGTTCACCGTCCTACTGACTGGAGTTGAGGGAGTCGAGCAAGCATTGCAAGTGGTCGAACGAATCTTGGCAGCATTTGGACCGGCGTTTAACTGCGACGAGCATTTATTACATGTCACCACCAGTATTGGCATAGCGTTGTACCCTTCAGACGGCAACGATCTGCAAACGCTACTGAAAAATGCCGATACGGCTTTATATCGAGCTAAAGAAAAAGGGCGCAATACCTATCAGCTTTACACCCCCTCTATGAATGCTCAGGCGGCTCGCCGATTGAAGTTGGAAAATCATCTTCGCCATGCATTGGAGTTGAGAGAGCTGGAAGTGTACTACCAGCCACAGATTAGTTTCGAAACTGGAGCGGTGGTGGGATTGGAAGCTCTGCTGCGATGGCAACATCCTCAGTTGGGATTGCTCGCCCCCAATGCGTTTATTCCAATCGCCGAAGAAACAGGTTTAATCGTATCCATTGGAGAGTGGGTACTGGAAACTGCCTGCCAACAGGCCAAACAATGGCAGCATCTTGTGCCAGAGCCATTACGCATCGCCGTTAATTTGTCAGCATGTCAATTTCAGCAACAGGATTTTTTGCAAACAGTCGATCGTATTTTGCAACAATACGCATTAGATGCTGATTGTTTGGAGCTAGAAATCACGGAAAACATTGCGATGCAAGATGCTGAGCTGACCGTGCACCTATTCAAACAATTGCGCCAGAAAGGAATCAATATTGCGATCGATGATTTTGGGACTGGTTATTCCTCAATTGGATATCTGCGACGTTTCCCCTTTGACACGCTCAAAATCGATCGCACGTTCGTCAAAGACATCGGTGCCAGTCCCAGTGCCAACGCGGTTGTGCAAGCACTGATTTCGTTGGGGCAGGGATTGGAGTTGTCGATTGTGGCAGAAGGGGTGGAGACGGGCGATCAGGTGTCGTTTTTGAAGGATTTATCCTGCGAAGCCGGGCAAGGATACCTATTTAGCCGTCCCGTTCCTGCCCCAGACATTGAAGGCATGCTGAAGCAACAGTCTCCGTATAAATCGCATTTAGCCACTCAGCAGAGTCAGATGTGAGCTTGCGGCCCCGAAGAACGAGCTATTAACGAGCGATCGCTTAAATATCCACGGCTACCAAGCAACATAAGGCAGTTGGGCTGCCGTTTGGCGAGTCGCCTCCAGAGTACTCACTAGCTGTCTACAAGTATCCCAAGTTCCACCAGTCAGCATAGCTTGTGGCCCTTGCTTGAGCTGAACGGCAATTGTGAGATCGCCACCAGACACCTGTAGAGATTCCACATTGACACTGAGTTCCGCAGACGGCTCGGCGGCAATCGCAGCCTGCAATTGCTCGATCTCTGCTGCTGCTGCCGTCAGACAGGGTACCCCCATCGCCAAGCAATTGCCAAAGAAAATTTCGGCAAAGCTTTCTCCAATGATGGCTTCGATCCCCCAGCGAGCGATCGCCTGAGGTGCGTGTTCCCGGCTGGAGCCACAGCCAAAATTAGCATTCACCACCAGGACGTTGGCTCCCTGATATTGGGGTAAGTCAAACGAATGCTGTCCGTTACTCTCGCGGCGATCGTCTGCAAACACTTGCGTCCCCAATCCATCAAAGGTTATACAACGCAGAAATCGGGCGGGAATGATGCGATCGGTGTCAATGTCGTTGCCCACCAATGGCAATCCGCGACCGACAACAGAACGAATTTCGCTGGCCATTCTATACTTCCTCCGCCGTCTGTTGAGTATCGGTCATTGTGCGAATGTCGGTCACCGCTCCGGTCACCGCAGCAGCTACCACCATTGCCGGACTCATCAGCAAAGTACGCCCGCTGGAAGATCCCTGACGTCCTTTGAAATTGCGGTTGGACGACGAAGCGCTGATTTGCGAGCCTTCCAGCTTATCGGGATTCATGGCCAAGCACATCGAACAGCCTGCATTGCGCCACTCAAATCCAGCCTCAGTAAAGATCTCGTTCAGTCCGGCTGATTCCGCCTGTTGCTTTACCACTTCCGAACCCGGCACGATAAACGCTTTCACGCCTGCTGCCACCTTACGGCCTTTGGCATACTTGGCTGCTTCCTCCAAGTCACTCAGTCGCCCGTTCGTACAGCTACCCACAAAGCAAACATCGATCTTGGTGCCTTCAATCGGCTGGCCGGGGGAGAGATGCATATAGCGATAAGCCTCTTCAACCGTTGGGCGCTCCTCGGTAGAAAACTCCTCTGGTGTGGGAATGGTTTCATCTACTGCAATTCCTTGGCCGGGGGTAATTCCCCAGGTGACGGTAGGAGCAATATCAGCAGCGTCGAACACAACAACATCGTCGTATTCGGCATTGGCATCACTACGTAAGCTGTTCCACCAACCTACGGCCCGCTGCCAGTCATCCCCACTGGGGGCATGTTCGCGATCGTGTAGATAGTCGTACGTCACACTGTCGGGATTGACGTACCCGCAGCGCGCCCCCCCCTCGATCGACATATTGCACAGGGTCATGCGCTCGTCCATCAACATGGCTTCGATGGTGGTACCGGCATATTCGTAGGCGTAGCCGACACCTCCTTTAACCCCTAATTTACGAATGATGTGCAGAACAACGTCTTTGGCATAGACCCCAGGAGCTAATGTGCCGTTGACTTCCACTCTGCGCACTTTTAGCTTGTCTAGCGCCAGGGTTTGCGACGCCAGCACATCCCTCACTTGGCTGGTGCCGATCCCGAAGGCAATCGCCCCGAATGCGCCATGAGTTGAGGTATGGCTATCGCCACAGGCAATGGTCATACCGGGCTGAGTCAACCCCTGCTCGGGGGCAATCACATGCACAATGCCTTGTTTGCCCGAACCGACGTTGTGGAAGCGAATGCCAAAATCGGTGCAGTTCTGCTCCAACGCCTGCAGCATTTCTTCCGCCAAGGCATCCTGTAGGGGACGGGCCTGACTTTCGGTTGGAACAATATGATCGACAGTCGCCACAGTGCGCTCGGGCATTGCCATCGAGAGTCCGCGTTCTCGGAGCATGGCAAACGCTTGCGGACTGGTCACCTCATGAATGAGATGCAAGCCAATCAGTAGCTGCGTTTGACCGGAGGGGAGCGTTCCTACGCTATGGGCATCCCAAACCTTATCGAATAATGTTCCGCGACTCATATCAAATTGGGCGCTGTGAAGGATGTAGCACCCAATACTAACAGATTCAGATGTCTGCCCTCACTGCCACAAGCCGATCTTCGGGATTGTGGCGAATCTTAGAGAGTCCTGGGAGAAAGGAGGCCACTCTAGTGCGGTCAGAAACCGCCAGGGGGACTACTGGCTGGATGCGGATTGCAATCTCGGTAGGCGTTGCTCTCCGTAGCGCAACAGGGTATCGAGAGCCACCAGACGATTGCTCCAAGTATTGACGCGATAGGGACGCTCTAGTGCCTCAAACCGGAACCACTCTTCCATGCCCGTCAACAGTGCAGCCAGTTCTTGACGTGCCGTATTCAACGCCATGGCATCGGGAGACGCATCTAACGACTTCAAGGCTTCGTCTACCTGTGCCACTTGGGAACGCCATTCCTCTTGGAAGCGATCGGGAATCCACATCTGTTCGTTCGCCAGCAGGGTTGCCCACTCCTGTTGCAAGGCATCAAACCGATAGACTGATGCACTGAATGGAGCACGATATGGGATTTGCGAGGAAGGAATGCGCGATTGATTCAAGATGGTTTGAAATTCACCGTTGAGGTGACGTGCGGCAAACAACGAGTAACCACCTGTGGGCAAATCTCGCACTGTTTGCATGGAATCGAGGAACTCTACTTCCGGCATGTCCAACAAGTTAAAGCTGGGAAGCAGCAATACCGGAGAACTACTCGTGGCTTCAAGGGCAGGGCGCACGAGTTGCTCCATGCGTCGGGAATTTTCCACATACGTCATGGGCACGAGCAAGTCCAGGTCTCCCCGAGCAATCCAGGTCTCCCATTCTTGCTGCAGCTTTTGCATGCGCTCATTGTAGGGCATGGGATAAACGGCTGCAGACATTACGACCTGTGGGTCAAGTTCCTGCATGGCGTCAGCCGCATCGGCCACAAACGTTGATACTTGTTCCGATTTGAATTCCGTCCACATGGCCCATAGCGAGCGATCGCGGTTCGGGTCCAACTGCTGTGGATCAACTCCCGTCAACTGCTGGAACTTCTGACGAGCCGCCCGACCGTACCCGTAGGCCAAGCGGCTACCAGGACTTTGGAACGGATAGCGAATGTAATCTAGGTGAATGCCATCAACGCCGTAATCACTCACCATCTCCCGCATAAGAGAAATCAGATAGTTACGGGCTTGGTCGTTAGCAGGATCGAGCCAGGTTTCCGGTTGCCCGGAAGGAAATTGCTGACCGCGAGCATCGTAGCTCGACCAGTCTGGATGGGCCGTCAGCACCGGTCCTATGTAGCCTTGAGGCAGTCCGATTTCGGGCAAAACATTATGACGGCTATTGCCCACCGCAAACGTCCACATCCAGGCATGTAGTTCCATATCCCGTTCGTGGGCAAGCTCTACAGCTGCAGCCAGCGGATCCCATCCGCGAGTCAGAGGATTTTGGGCCGGAGCAATTTGGCTGGGATAAACGGGATATCCTGCATTAATGGTTTCAAAGAAGACCGTGTTGATACCTGCCTCCGCCAAGCGGTCGAACACCTCAGCCAACCCAGCTGGAGAGCGCGCATCCACAATCGTGCCGCGGTCGAGCCAGATGGCCCTAACTTCTGGCAACGCTGTCAGCCGATCGCGCGGGTAGCTTTCCCACAAGTTGGAGATCGCCATGGCATGCTCCCGTCGCGCCCGCTCGTGCTGGCCGCTATTCACCCAGTCATCGATATCCGATTCCACCTGGCGAGCCTGTTCGATAATGCTGCGGTACTGGTCGGGCAGACTGCTGCCATCCAACCCAGCAGCATCTGTCGTCAACATGGCGCTCTCCACTCGCCCCAACAGACTGCTGAGTTCGGAGCGCATCGCCAGCATCTCTAGTGTATTGATGGGCAGTGACGACACGAATGGCTCGGTAGCGGGTGCCGATGCAACCTCTGCAGCACTAGAAAGCGGTTCCGAACTGGTATCAGGCTGCCTGAATTGCGTAATGTCCAGTTGTGATGTCAGGCCACGCTCGGGGAGAGCATCTTCCTGTTCCGCATCTTCACTGGAAGTCTGTCGATTGTAAACCGCAGCAATTTGCGACCCCACCTGCTCTGCAACAGTAACCGGATCGCTGGCCACCGGTAGCTCTGCTGAGGATTCTGCCGAATTCGCCACCGCATTACTCGGTGCAGATTCCTGGAGATCGCGCTCGGCAACGGTCTCGCCTCCTTCATCAAACCGGTCGAGCGAAGCCGCCAACCATTGAGCATCAACTTCACTAGCGTCATCAGCCCCCCATTCCCAACCCATGTAGACACTTTGTCGAGTGGAAATAATAGCCACGGGACTACCGACCTGGCCCGACCAAGTGGCAGTCAACTTGCTATCTACCCCGCTGGGAATTAGGCTCCCCCCAATCATGGGAGTACCTTCATCAACCGTCGCCGTCCAATTGTTTCCTGGAAAACTGGATGCAACCACAACCCCAGCTTCATTGCGATCGCTTCCCCAATAGCCCCCCAGCATCTGGCGCAACCGCCGCTGATTGTTCGGAGATAGGTCTCGCATCGGACCGCTGACAATCAGGCGACCGTTGCCAGTTTGCATCCAGACTTCTAACACCTGCAGTTGGCTATCACTAATCTCCGATACGTTGGGAATAAACAAGACTTCAACATCTCGCAAAGCATCCAGCGAGAAACCGCGCTCATCCAGTACAGTGTGCGAGAATCCCGACTGCTCCAGTTGTTGAACAATCTCAGGCCAGTTTTGAGAACCACCCAATTCCTGCAGTACGGTTAGTTCCGGTCGAGCATTCGCTGCCCCCGGCAGAGTCAAAGCTCCGGCTGCCAAAACTCCGACTGCACTCATCCCCCCCAATACGGCTCGGACGATGGCGTTTCGCGAGCAAGACTTCAAGACGAAATCGGTAAGCTGTTTCGACTGCATATCTGTCTGCCAAATGGACTGAGCCTAGTGGAGAATAGTACCAGACCTCGCTCAAAGAGTCGGCGATCGGTCACTTTTCATATCCTTAGGGAACCCACTAGAACGTTCCCTAAAGTGTCTGTTGTGCTGTACTTACTGCGTTTACCCAGTTTTTCAGAACGGACGATCCAGCTCAATAAAACGATCCATTTCGTAGTCTCCTGTTTACTCTTTCCGCGCCCCTCGGAGCCAGTGTATGTCAAGCATTCAGCCACCACATTATTCGTCTCTACAAGCAGCTCAAACGTCCAGTGGAGCGGTGTTTGACACGGTTAATGGACAGCACGTAGCCATCCGCTTTGGAAATGAGTCTGCAGAGTCCTCGACAACCAAACTGGCAGCAGCATTTAAGAATGTTGCACTATTCGACCGTTCCCATTGTTCGCTCCTAGAAATGCGAGGCTCCGAGCGGTTGGATTACCTCCACAATCAAACAACCAACAACATCAAATCCCTATCTCCCGGACAAGGGTGCGAGACGTGCATCGTGTCTCCTACTGCACGTCTTATTGATTTGGTGACCGCTTACATTGCCTCAGATTCAGTCCTCTTGTTAGCATCTCCCTCAGACACATCCGCAGCATTGCAGTCACTCAATCAACTTATCGCGTTCAGCGATGCTCAACTGACAGATGTGGGTAAGCAGTACTCCGTTTTCAGCGTAGTTGGACCTCAGAGCGAACACCTTCTTCACACACTCGGTATCGCTCTGCCTTCCATCTCTATTCACAGCCACACTCATCTCGAAGCTACTGACCCTCCACTGCGCATTGCGTCTGGCACCGGTTTAGCGATTGAAGGCTACACGTTACTCGTTCCTGCGGAAACTGCCGGACCCCTTTGGACTGTCCTGGTTGAAGGCGGAGCAATCCCCTGCGGAAGCACTATCTGGGAAACCCTGCGAATTCTCCAAGGACGCCCTGCTGTTGGTAAAGAGATATCGGATGAATTTAACCCGCTCGAAGCTGGTCTATGGCACACAGCAAGTTTCACGAAAGGCTGCTATATAGGTCAGGAAACAATTGCTCGTCTCGATACCTTTAACGGTGTAAAGCAGCAGTTATGGGGATTGAAATTCAGCTCTCCAATTCCAGCAGGCACGACGATTTACGTTGGAGAACAACGGGCCGGCATAGTCACAAGCATCACAACCCAGA
>JBCBVA010000031.1:0-33205 GCA_039817825.1 Cyanobacteria bacterium J06642_12
CCATAGCAATCTTTTTCAATCGAAATCTGTTACTGAAAGACGGAGCTAGAATCGAAGTCAATCAGAGTATTCGCACTTCATTAGACATTATTGGAGCAGACATCCGGCAAGGGGGAGAAAACCTAATCCGCAGAGAATTCCCCGTCATAGAGGTACAGAATAACGGCAGAAATGGAGAAGATGTTCTCATCATTCGAACCGGCTCCTCCCTCGACATCTTGACTGTTTGTACTGATGCCACTAGCGCAAATCTTTTGGTGGCAGATACTACTGCGGGAGGAGCTGTCGATTGTCCTCCCACGGGCCGTAGCCTCGATCCAGCGGATATTCTGCCAGATAACATTTACAACTGGCAGCAATACCGGTTGCAACAGGTAGCGAATGGTGAAATAGCCGAGGCTTTTATTTTCGATCCGGATACGCGTGACGGCGAATTTTTTAGCTTTACCAATGAAGTTCGAAATCCAAATAATCCGGGGAACGATCCGTCAACCTACTCAATCCAGAGTTCTTCCGGGAGTTGGTCTGGCAGCTATCAAGCAGCAGGAAATCGTCCGTATATCGCGGTCCTGACAGAACAGCAATATTCAGTAGATAACCAAGGCTTCCTGACTGTGCAGGTCAATGGAGGAGCCGATCGCCGAATGGCATCTAACATTCAAGATTTCGACGTTCGGGTTATTTTACAAGATGGCTCTGAGTTGGATGAATTCGGCGCCAACCTCACTGATGAGTGGTCGAATATACAGTCAGTTGAAGTAACGATATCGGGTGCATCTGAGTTCGCAGCAAATCGCGAAATTTCCAATTCATTTACATCTAGTTTTTTGCCAAGAAACGTCCTATCTTTTCCTCGATAGATTTCTGTTCGCTAGTCGTCTGCCATTCCCCTATCAGTAATCGTCATGTACCGTTCTTCAATTGCTCCCAAACTCGTATTATTTATTGCATCTAATCGACGTCATTCTAGAGGCTATGCCTTAGTTGTTGCAATTGGGACGATTGTTGTTCTGTCCACATTGCTGGCGTCCTATTCGGTTGTGACTAAGTTTGAATCGTTAACTGCCAGTAGCTCGCAAGACAGTAGCGCTGGTTTTTACGCAGCTGAAGCCGGACTCAATCTGAGGGCAGAAGAAGTTCGAGCGATCTTCGATAATTTTGAAACACCGACAGGAACCCCAGAGGTGCTGGCCGCTGGCGAACTTCCTTGTCGAACCGGGGTAGGTGGCACGGGTGATTACACTTGCACAACCTATAATTTCCAGGATTTCTCTACTCAAACCGGTCTAACGTTTGTAGGAACATCGAATATCACGATTGGTGCTGGCGAGCCATTTCAATTTCTAAGTGCTCAAGAATTGCGCTATCTTGCATCTGCAATTGCTTACGAAAACGGAGACATTACGCGACCTCAAGCCATTTTGGGAATGAATTTTCTCAACCGCCGCGTGCCAATGTTCCAATTTATGGCGTTTTACGACAAGGATCTGGAGATCACTCCAGGTTCTTCCATGACGCTGAATGGCCCCATTCATGCCAACGCAAACGTCTTTCTAAATGCCCAAGGAGATACTCTTAGCATCACCGACCGGTTGACCATTGGTCGCTATTCCGACGGAACATTGGGGGAGTTGTATCGACGACGCAAGCATAATACAAACTGCACAGCCAATTCGGTGAATGTCAACGATAGTGGTGGCACTCCTGTCGGTTTGAACTGCAGCACCGCTCCAATTGCGGTTCCTGCGGCTCTCAACGATCGCGTCGAGCTAGGTTTTCCAAGACTCGACATCCCACCAGCAGAAGACTTTGCGGTTGGAGCGAGCAATCCCTATTGGAGTCTGGCCGATCTCAGAATTGCACTGAGAATTAATGGTGCCTCTAGGACCATCGAGGTCAGAAATCCCGATGAGTCTCTCAACGGAACACTGACTACTATCTTGAGTGGATGCTCTGTAACTTCAAATTCAAACACCTTCTACAACACGCGAGAAGGCCAGGCGATCGAGATGCTAGATGTTCAAATGCAACCGCTATTGGATTGCATTGATGCCAATAGTGGAGCCTTTGGGTTTCAGTTGGATGACAGCACTCAGGATGGACTTGTTTTCTACTTCACAGTTGATGGACCGTTATCAGACGCCAGTGCGGCTATACCAGTTGGTACGGTGACCACGAATAACTACGGTGTCCGCCTGATAAACGGAAGTACGTTGCAAGGCACCTCGGCTTTAGCAGACACCGTCCAAGGACTCACGGTTGTCACTGACCAAGCTGTTTATATCCAAGGGAACTATAACAATCCTGCAGCCGCTTCAGATTGGGTTCCTGCATCTGTCATCTCGGATTCAATGAACATTCTCTCCAATGCATGGAGTGACGATATGAATGACGGAGATGGCCATAACGACACCTCTGGTTTGGCTTGTACAGGTTCGGACAATGCATCATGTCCTTGGCAAGAGAGGCTGGCAACCAATACAACCATCAATGCGGCGTTTCTATCGGGTACTTCCTCAACTGGTGGAAGTGAAGGTGGTACAGGTGCAGCCCCGTATAACGGAGGTATGCATAATTTCCCTCGTTTGCACGAAGTTTGGACAGGAAATACTTCTTTTCCTTTACCTCCGGCTACACCAGGGCCTGCCGGTGTTAATCAGACTCTCTCAATATTGGGATCTTTCGTGAGTTTGCAGCAACCAGATCATGTTGATGGAGCTTGGCTGCAAGGTTCATCAAGCGACCCTATGTGGTACTATCAGCAGCCCGTCAGGAATTGGAGTTTTGAAACCCGCTTCCGCGATCCCAATACGCTGCCTCCGATGACTCCACAGTTCAACTTCCTGCGGCAGGAATTATTCGTGCGGGACTTTACTCAATAGCCTGTATCACTTGTGGCGTTCAGCACTCCGCTATGGAGAATTCCCTATCCATGTTTCCTTGCAGACAACGATTGTAGCTGTCTCTAAGCACTAGAACTTACAGCGGATTGATATAACTATTGCGCAGCCTGACATTCTGTCTTCAGATCAGCACGCTTATCCGAAGCACTACCTATGGCGTTTGTAGTCATTGGACATACCATGGGTAGTGCTTATGGTGTTGAGGGGCTGTGGAGTTTAAGCTTAGGAACTACCAACAACGGCTGTTCGATCGCGTCTTAACCCGCTGGCAGCAAGGTCAGCAACGATTGATGGTGCAGCTCCCCACCGGGGGAGGCAAGACGATCTTGTTTGGGGCCATTGCCCGCGAATTATTGCCCCGAGGCCAAACCATCGTCATCTTGGCCCATCGGGAAGAGCTACTAACCCAAGCGGCGGAGAAAGTTGCCAATGTCACCGGAGCCGCCGTTGGCATCGTCAAAGCCGGATATCCTCCAAAACTCGATGCCCCCATTCAAGTGGCTAGCGTCCAGACCCTGGCTCGGCGCCCTGGATACCTGAACAACGTTGGCCTAGTCGTCGTAGACGAGGCCCACCACACCAACGCCACCAGCTACCGAAAGATCTTGGCAGAATTCCACGATGCCTTACATCTAGGCGTCACAGCAACGCCAATTCGCACCGATGGCAGCGGTTTTGAAGAGCTATTTCAAGAAATGATCGCTGGCCCCACAGTCTCCGAACTGGTGGAATCGGGATTTCTTTGTCCTCTCAAGCTGTATGCCGACCCGCAACCCATGAAAACGCGGGGGGCTCGCACAACCGGAGGAGATTTCAACCCTGCTGACTTGCTGAAGCTGAATGGAGAGAAAGGACTATCCGGCAATCTTGTCTCCATGTGGAAGCGCTACGCTCGCGACAAGCGCACGGTCGTCTTTGCCATTAACGTAGCCCACTCAGAAGCGATCGCCGCTCGATTCAACCAGCAGGGAATATCTGCCGAACACCTTGATGGCAATATTCCGGCCCCCGAACGACGGGCCATACTAGAGCGCTTCTCCAGCGGGAAAACCCTGGTGCTGGTCAACTGCAATCTGGTGTCCGAAGGGTTCGACCTACCGGCCATTGAAGCAGTTCAAATTGCCCGACCGACACAGTCACTCGCGTTATGGTTGCAACAAATTGGGCGCGCACTGCGCATTCATCCAGGCAAAGAAGAAGCGATCGCGATCGACCACACACGTAACTGGCTGCTGCATGGCTTACCCACTCAACCCCGCATTTGGTCGCTAGACGGGGTACGCACCGACGACCCACCCACAACCCATTGCCCTGACTGCAGCTTTGTATTCGAAACTCTGCGCCATCGCTTCAACCCTGGGTTCCTGCAATGTCCCAACTGCCAAAAGCTGATTCCCAATGACGACACCTCTCTCTTTCCCGCCGCCACCGTCAAAGTGGAGCGCAAGCCCTTCGAGCTGCCGGAGGAATCTCATTACGAGCTGGAAGAAGTCAGCCCCGCTGTATTGAAACTCGCCAGCGAATTATTGCACCTACAAGAACTGATCGCCCAGAAAGACGCCCACGGACGCAGCCGCGAATGGGTGGTTTATCATTTAGCCGAAATCAATCCGGATTTAGAAACTTGGGAAGCCTGTGCACGCGAACTCGGGTATTCGCAGGAATGGGCTGCAGGGCAATATCGCGATCGGCAGGCACTTGTGCAGGCACTGGAGTACAAACCGAAGGTTGCTTAACGACTCGCCTACAAATCCAGAAATTGAATAGAGAAATGGGGTGCTGCTGAGACAGACTGCCTTTATTCTGGTTAATGTATCTGCGCCCGTAGCTCAGTGGATAGAGCAACCGCCTTCTAAGCGGTCGGCCGCTGGTTCGAATCCAGCCGGGCGTGTTGTGTCTGAAACAGTCTCTGATTAGAGAACCTGCCATAGCGTATTGCGTCGCCCCATCAGACCGCTCGACGGCTGGGAATTGTCCTACAGACTGCATTCACAGCAACAGCTGAAACCTACGGAGTGGAATAGACGACTACTCAACCCCCATCGAAGACAATGCACGGGATTGCGAACTTGGAGTCACGAGAGCATGTCCGTCAATCAACCGCGCCCGACGACCGCCCAATCCCATCGCCTGCAGCATCAGCCAACGCTTGAAGGGAGGTACAAACCTGAGACCGATCAACCCCAACCGGCGCAACCACTGCAGGGGCCAAATCCGGTTGGAAAACAGTCGATTGGCCAAATCAGTCACCAACAAAACAGCCCAGTTATTGCCCTTTCTCCAACGCTCGTAGCGGCGCAGTACGCCCAGAGAACCGATATCTTCCCCGTTGGCGTCAGCATCCACCAACACCTGTGCCAATACCGCCACATCGCGCATCCCCAAGTTAACCCCTTGCCCGCCGACGGGATGGGTAGAGTGGGCGGCGTCACCAATTAAGGCAAACCGAGATTGGACAAACCAAGAACTGAGCGATCGCTGTGGAGAGTAGCAGGCTCTGGGAGTTGCGGATAGGACCTGACCCAACTGCTCGCCAAACCACAGAGACAGTTCTGCAATAAAGTCGCAATCGGGTAGAGACATCAAGCGGTCGCGATCGCTCTCTGGCACCGTCCACACTACACAACTGCGATGGGACTCTGACCTCCCGCCTATATCGTGCATGGGCAAGATGGCAAAGGGACCAATGGGTTGAAAGCGCTCGTAAGCTGTTTGCTGGTGGGGGTGTTCGGTTTCCACCGTTGTGACAATGCAAGCTTGGTCGTATCCCCAACAATTGACGGGAATATTTGCCCGACGCCGCAGGGGAGATCGGGAGCCATCAGCAGCGATCAGAACCTTGGCTCGCCGCCATTCAAGAGGGGTTGAGTCAGGGTCACCTGAAGCTGATGTCATAGCAGCCAGCGCCACATTGACGCCGTCGCGATCGCTAGCCACCTCCATTACCTGAGTGGAGAATCGCAGGGAAACATTGTCGCAAGTTTGCAGAAACGCGATCGTCGCCGATTGGGTGACATAGTTGGGCACGATATACCCTAATGCTTCCGCGCCAATATCCTGCCGCCGCAAGTGAGCGGCATGGGGAAAATCACTGTCCGACACGCGAATTTGATGAATGGGGGACACCCCCATCGCCTGCATAGCGGGCCACAATCCGAGGCCGCGAAACATCTGCACGGTGCCCAAGGCCAGCGCACTAGCCCGACCATCTGCCCCCTGCTCCACCACTCCCGATTGCTGCAGTTGTAGAGGGCGACGTTCGACTACAGCCACTTGCAACCCCGTATTTCCTAACGCTGCAGCTAGGGTCAACCCCACCATGCCCCCTCCCACGATTAAGACATCTAGATCTGGGTTGCTACCCGAAGGGGATTGAGCAGGAGGGGAATCACTAGCGTAGGAAACAGAAAAAGGTGCGTGCAAGGGCATGTCTACGAGACGAAACAGACAGTGAATAAAATCTAGATTGCTAAAAACTGTTAAGTTGTTTGCTCTCAGTTTAGCAAGCGAATATCGTCTGCCCGATCTGAGTTCTATAAGCCTCACCCCATCCCCAGTACCACTATCAGCTTGTTCGCAGGGAGTCCAGCATGGCCAGACCCCTCACTGCCGCGTCCTCTCCAGAAATAAATGCCCCTTCCACCTTAGGGCCAGCGCACCAATCTCCGGCACAAATCAACGGCAACACCCGATCGCCCGCCGGAACCGCCATCCCCAAACTAGCCATTCCCACCGTTTCCACTGGTAAGGAATACCTCCATCGGTGCACCTGAATCCAGTCCGGAGTCGCTAACCAATCTCCCAATCGCTCGGCAGCGCGCTCTATCAGTAACCGACCGGCTGCCTGCAATTCATCGCGCTCGCTCTCTAGATACGACTCCGCAAACTGCGGCGTTGAATGCACCACGACTATGGGGGATGAGGTATTAGCGCCTTGCCGCGATCGCTTACTGCTGTCCAAACTGACCCACACTACTCGGTCATCTCCCTGACACTTCACCCCCCTCCAGGACGGAGTGAGAGCCTCCGAGCCGTATCCCGCCATCACAGCTATACAGGGTACGTATTGAGCCGAACTGAGGGGGGCATGGAGCGGATAGTCTGCTGTTAGCCAGTCTCCCAGCAGAGCCAAAATTTGAGGAGCCGGTAGAGCAATCACCAGACTGCGAGCCCAAAAACGACGGTCATCATCAGCCGTCACCTGCCACCCGCCGGCTGTGGCCTGTACGGCAGATACCCTCGTCTGCATCACAACATTTAGCGAGGTACACATCTGTTTGACAACAGCAGTCATCCCTTCTGGGCAGCAATACCGAGGGACCCGATCGTCGTAGTCCCCCTCGTGCAATCCCGTATCGTCCAATACGTGAATGTGGCGGGTCCATTCCGCCATCGTGCCTAGCTTTAGTTGCCGATCGACAAACTGGCGAAAGCGATCGCCTTTTACCGTAATGTACTGGGCTCCGTGATCGGCGATCGTTTCTTCTGCATCCAGAGAGACTCGCCGCGTGGACATGCGTCCGCCGACCCCGCGAGACTTCTCCAGGATGACCACGTCCAATCCAGCTTTGGCTAAATTTTGCGCACATCGTGCCCCCGCCATTCCTGCTCCTATCACAACGGTGTCGTACACGTGGGAAGGAGAAAACATAGGAGCGCCACAGGCAACAGACTCACAGTCAAACTCTACACAGTCTGGATACAAATGCCACTCAATCAGATACGTTAGCCGATCTGACTAGAATGCAGCCCTGACTCTTGGACGTAGTTCAAGACAAGAGTGTAAGGGTTAGAGCATGTAGGGATTAGACCGGACCAATTGCTGTCGTGGGATTTGGCTTGGGAGAGCGTTACCTCTCATCCAAGCTGTAAAGCTAACGCTGTAACATTGAGACCTGCAGAGATGATGCTGACGGCGACAACCGAGCTATCTGCCCCCTAGTCGGTTCCCTCTGCAGGCAGTAGCCTGTGGCAGTCTGAATCAGAATGTTGCGTGGCAAGTGCGGCATTGCAGATTGTCATCCTGTTTTTCACCGCTTCAACCATTCTGTCCCCTTGCGATCGCTCTGGAGATATGTAGCTTATGCGCTTTCTGCAAATGCTGATTGGCTGTTTGGCCTTGTTGATGGCTACGGTCTTTGCGGGTCAAAACACGGCAACTGTTGCCCTCAGACTGTTTCGATTAAACTCTGTCGAGTTACCCCTCGGTCTAGTGCTGGTTGTTGCTGTTGTCTTGGGAATTTGGAGTTCTATGATTTTTGCTGGTGTTTTCTCCAAGCGTCGCCGTCCTGTCCAATCGGCGTTTAAATCATTCCGCTGACATTTGAAAACCCCGCCTCACCTTGGACGTGGAGCGGGGGCCTGAAGTGTTTTTGAGCTACTGGCCGCTCTGAGGAGCGATCGGCAGGTATATATGCTTTAAGCGACGTAGTCTTTCCAATTCAAACCAGACGCATCGCTCACAACGAAGAATGGATTGAGCAGATTCTCTTTGTTGTACTGCAGAGGCTCGCCCTCCATATTGCACACGCTTCCACCAGCTTGCAGAACTACGGCATGAGCAGCAGCAGTATCCCATTCCATAGTGGGGCCGAAGCGAGGGTAGAGTTGCGCTTCGCCAGACGCCACCAAACACAGTTTGAGGGAACTACCGGCAGACACTTTGTTGAGCGGCCCGGTGGCCGACTCTAGTTTTTCGAGGAAGGCTACAGTTTCAGGCCCAGCGTGGGAACGACTGGCCACTACAGTCACCGCATCAAGCCCCTCGTGAGTCTTACTCACCGTCATGGGCTCAGCCTCGGCATCTCCGCTTTGTTTAAAGGCTCCTGCCCCCTCGGCTCCCCAATAAGTTGTCGTGCGAGCCGGAGCGTGAACCACTCCCATGACCGGCTTACTGCCGTCAATCAGCGCAATATTGACGGTGAACTCGCCGTTGCGCTTAATAAATTCTTTGGTGCCGTCTATCGGGTCTACCAGCCAGAAGCGAGACCAGCCCGAGCGCTCCGCATACTCGGTCAGCTTGGCCTCTTCCGACAAAATGGGGATATCGGGGGCTAACTCCTTCAACCCTGCGGTGATGACATCGTTGGAGAGCAAATCAGCCTTCGTTAGGGGGGAGTTATCGTCTTTTTTCGAGATGCCAAAATCTTGGCTTTCATCGGTGTAGATGGTCATGATCGCATCGCCCGCCTGCTTGGCAATTTTGATGATGCCTGGCAATAGCGCGTTCAAATCGGAGGTCATACTCGCTCCCCGGTGAGGTTAGTCGATAGGTTATCCGTGACAGTCAGGGTATCAATAACGGCGAAACTACCTACCTGGCGTTCGGTAATTACGGGGTTCTCGGTACCCGGATTGGACACGCCCGCATAATAAACCAGAGCGATCTCAAAGACCCCCTGGAAAATACCGAATGTCGGTGTTTCAAACCGCTATGATTGCATCGCATAGCGTGGTGTTGAGGTGAGTGTATGACGATGGTCGTAATTGTGGGTGTGTTAGCAGCCCTCTCAATTCTTTTGATTGGATTCGAGTGGCGCTATCGATCGCGCCAGGAGGATAACATCGAGATCGATCCCAAAGGCTGGAGCAGCGATCGCACAGACCCTAGTTGCTACCGGTTATCGGGCCAGATGGTAGCCACCAACCACAACCCTCTATACGAGTGCACCCTGGCAGACATCAGCCCTAGCATCCAATTGCTGGGCAGCAAGCTCCCCGCTGGCATCACCACCACGCTCCGGTTCACCAATCCTGAATTTCCCCGTCTCGATAACTACTGGAGCGCTACGTTAATTGGGCCGAAAACCAGCCTGCCCATTGAGTTCACCATTGACATTTGTGGGGATGACCTCAGCCACTTGAAGGTGGCGTGGCTAAAGTTGGCCTTCATTCAATACGGTCGCCAGCAGCGCATCGAAAAATCCGGTCATGCTGTCATTCCACTCGCCGACCCCGTACCGACAACCGACGACAATTGGCAGCAGCGGGACGGAGCCCTAGTCCTTCCCATCCGCACCCCCCTGCTGACCAACCAAGACAGTCAACCCACCATTGTGGAGCAGTACGTTAAGCCGTTCAGTCAGTCCGGTGACTATTTAATCTTGGCGGAAACCGCAACAGCGATTGTGGAAAGCAACTTTCGCTATCCCGGTAACATTCGCCCCGGCTGGCTGGCCCGCCGCCTCTGCTTCTTCTTCCCCTCCAAAACCAGCCTGTGCAGCGCATACGGCATGCAAACTCTGATTGACACCTCCAGCGCTTGGCAGGTGGCATTTGCCTTCATCCTGGGGTCTGCAGCCAAGCTAGTGGGCATCAGCGGCGTATTCTACGCACTAGCCGGATATCAAGCGGCCCTGATTGACGATGTGACTGGAACCATCTCGCCCTACGATCAATTTATTGTCTTGGGGCCGGCCAATCCCAGTGCCACGGTAGCGATGGTGAAAGAGAAAACCGGTATGGAAACAGCGATTGTGGATGCCAACGATTTGAAAGAAGTTAAGATACTGGCATCAACTTCCGGTGTCAATGCCGAGCAGGTTGTGCGGGCCTTGCGGGAGAATCCTGCAGGTAACGCGGACGAGCAGACCCCGATCCTGCTAGTTCGGCCCAATACTTGAGTGACTAGGACTTGAGTGACCAGGACTTGAGTGACCAGGACTTGAGTGACCAGGGCTTGAGTAACCAACACATGAGTAAGTCGTTAAGGTAGTCCTTAGCGCCCGTCCGATCGCACCTAACCTGTTTCTGCGGCTTGGGTATGCTTTACGAGCCAGCGGTTGAACGTTTGCAGCCCAGTTTCCCCACTTGCCCCCGGTTTGCCACTATGTCTGACGCTGCGTTGAACGAAATTCACATTCGCCCGGTTCGCTACGGTGACCTGGAGGCGATCGAGGCACTCTTCGAAGAAGCCTTTGCCGACGAGTACGGCAGTCGCTCGGTAGATATTGCCGCCCAAATCCGCCGCATCCGTCGCTGGTTCGCCCCCCTCAAAGTGTTGAGCGTGTTTCCCAATCGCTTTCAACACACGTTTACGGTGCATGTCGCCGAGCGGGATGGCAAGATTCTCGGCATGGTACAGGTGTCTCCGTTTAACCAGAACCGCACCACCTGGCGTATCGACCACGTGGCCGTGTCTAGCAAAGCCCAACGTCAGGGCATTGGATCCAAACTCATTCGCCATTGTGCCGAGCATTTTCGAGAAGCTCGCACGTGGATGCTGGAAGTCAATATCCACAATAAAGGGGCCATGGCGCTGTACCGCCGCAACGGGTTCCAGCAATTGGCAGAGCTAACGTATTGGTCGATCGACCCATCTACTCTAGTAGAGCTGGCGGCGGAAGAGGTCTCCCCTCTGAACTTCAAGCCGGTCAGCAACGGTGATGCCTATTTGATCTACCAGTTAGATACGGCGTCAATGCCGCCTCAAGTGCGTCAGATTTACGATCGCGCCGCCAGCGACTTCAACCGCAGCCTGTTTTCCACCTCAATCGACAGCCTCAAACAATCGGTCAGCAACACCGAGCGGGTGCGGGCTTACGTGTACGAGCCCGAGCGCAAATGCGCGATCGGCTATTTCAATCTGAAGCTGTCTCACACGGGCAACCAGCCCCATGTGGCACAACTCACCGTCCATCCTGCCTATACGTGGCTGTACCCCGAGCTGGTGGGCAAGATGGCTAAGCTGGCTCAGCAGTGTCCCCCGCAATCGCTGTACGTTACCTCGGCAGACTATCAGCCAGAGCGAGAAGAGTTCCTGATTAAAATTGGGGCTACGGATATGGAGCGGACATTGCTGATGTCGCGATCGGTGTTTCACAAGGTACGGGAATCGCGGTTGAGCCTAGAAAGTCTGCAACAGTTCAACAGCGTTATTCGTAGCCTGCAAGTCAATCAACCCCTGCCAGAGCGCATCGATCGCATGATGCACGATCAAAACCCACCGGATTCCCAGCAGTCTTAAGAAGACTCGTTACACAAGCCTGGATTTCGAACGCACTAGTATCGAAGATACTGGTGTCGAGCGCTCTGTACTGGTGGGCTGGAACGAGTAGGCGGAGTAGAGTTCTCTGCAGCCGAAATCCACGTCGAACCAGCACAGGCATGTCTCATCCACTAACGGTGTACATCGAACTAGAATCGATAAGCAGTTACCCACTCACTCTGGAGCTGCAGGCAACATCCCTTTACAGGCCGTTTTAATATTTGGAGACTCCGACCTCATGGTTGCAACTGCTGCAAATGCCCGCGAAATTTTTAAAGAAGCCTACGAGAATCGCTACACCTGGGATTCAGATTTTCCAGGGTTTACCGCCGATGTAACGCTCACTCTCGCCGGTCAGGAGTATTCCGGTAGCGTTCGCGTTAACGCCGACCTCAGCTACGAAGTCTTGGGGATTGAAGACTCGGCGGCCGAGAAAATGATTCAGGGACAGCTGTGGGAAATGACCATTCACCGGGTCAATCACGGGTTCGAGAAAACCCACGGCGAGAATACGTTTGAATTGGGGGACACTGACGACACCGGTGCCGTTGACATTCTGGTCAGCGGAAAGGCCCACGGCAACCTGTATAAAGTTCGCGATCGTACCGTTTGCTTCGTACACCGCCAAATTCGCGATGTCATCGTCAACATTCACACCCACCAGGTGCAAACCACCGAGCAAGGGTACTTAGCTACCCACTACGACTCCATCTACTTAGATGCAGAGACTCAGGCAGTTAAAGGGCAAAGCAAGTTCTTTGTGGACACCTTCGAACTCGTGGATGGCTATTACGTGTTGACCGGCCGCAACATTCAATCTGGGGCTGGAGACGAGCGGGACGTTACCGACCTGACCTTCTCAAATGTGCAGCTCTTAGCCGCTGCATAAATTCTGCCTAGCACGCACCTTGCCAAGCACTATCGCCAGTACAATTCCCCCTCTCGTTGGAGAGGGGGTTCACTGTTTTCCGCACGATTGCACGCCCCGAGAACGCGGGCACCTGCGCTATCGTTGAAGCAAAAGTGTGCGCATGTGCGCGCTTTTGAATTCGCGTCCACCGATTGTGTGTGTACCGCAACAGACCTTTATACTGCTGGCTGGATCGTGTTTTCTGACACTATCGTGCCCTGCCCTATATCGACATTAATTTCGGGTGTTGAATGGAGTTGAGCATCAATGTCAGGGTCGGTTAGCCTCTACCCACGCTGTCTCAATCGTCAGTAGTTGTTAACTGCCGTTACGAGTACGTTCCGTCGGATCGGGCAATCGAGATCGTCAAGCTTAGCGTGGGAATACTAGCTGTGGTTTAGCCCCAGTCTTACGTCTGAGCTGAACTCGAACCGGTATCGACTCGTTCCCTTCCTATCACACTGCGACGTTAGTCTATGTTTCAACCTCGCGACCCCCACCATTCCTCCCACTACCCTCGCCAATCTCATGACGATTGGGACTCGAATCATGCCTATCTGGAAGATATGGATGTGTACGACGATGGTGGGGGAGAAGAAGGCAATCGGTGGTTCCCCTGGGTGGCCGCTTTGGGATTGGGCGGAGCCTGTATCGGAATTGGGCTGGCATTTTCCTGGCTGTTATCCCCTGTTCCGTCAACAGCCAGTCGCAGTACGAGCGAGCCAACCGAAATAGCGCAGGCGGAGACGGTCCGCGATAGTCTCGACGACTCTGCATCATCCGTAAACCCGCTTAGCTCGGGACGAGAAGAGGAGGTGTTGAGTGGCCGGTTGCAGAGGAGTAACCCAGATACGGTCGGCGAAGCTAGTGGCCAAATAAACGGCGCAATCAACAGTGAAGACGACGGCAACCCCCTCGGCATTGCATTGACCGACCTTCCTCTAATTCCCGTCGATCCGGCAGCCAGCAGCCCAGTTCGCCCCTCCCGAATCACAGCAGCTCTTGAGCCAGACGATCTGGATGCCGACGGAGCAGCTCGCCCCTCTAGAGACAGCGAGGTTCTGTCTCGCGATGGAGAGATTGCGGTGAATCCCGATCTGCGCCCAGATAATGAGCTGCGGAGCGCCACCGAACCATCCCGAGAAGACTCAACTCCCCGACAGTTTTTCCGCAATGACTCCCCAACGGAAGAAACTGCCGCCAATCGCCGTCAGAATCGAGACGCGAGGGAGAGTGAGGTTGAGGTGCAAAGAGATGGCGACCGCGAGTTAGTAGAAACCCCTAACGTGGCTGTGGCAACAACGACATCCCCGCGTTTGGAGCTGGGACCGAGCTTTGGAGAGGGGAGTTTTTTGGTATTGATGGCTTACCAAGGGGATAACAGCCTGTCGCAAGCCAGAAAATATTCCCAGGGGGCATTTATCAAGCAATTAGATGGGGAAACGTACGTCCAGCTTGCGGCCTTCGATCAACTGGAGTATGCCAGACATATGGCTGACAGCCTACGCAACCAGGGGGTAGCCGTCTTAATTCTTCACTAGGCTAATGGCGCTCGCATTCCCGCATCGTTACTTCACAAGCAGCACCACACTCGATCGCTCCCCCACCCGATAAAAATCACCGGTTACTTTTGAGGTGGCATCCAACTGGCAAAACGTTTCGGACAGCGGCAGTTGAGTGTCGATCACTCGGTACCATTGCTCCCCTCGCCCCAGCACCGGTAGCTCGAAGTCCAAGGGCTCCCAATACGCATTTAGCATGACATGTAGGAACTCACCTGCTGCTGGATGGCGGAGCGAAAACGCCAAAGAGTGAGAATTGTCCCCCCAATCCGGGGTATACAAGCTAACGCCGTGCCAGCTGAGATGGGGGCGATGGGTGCCGTAGGACACCTCCAGGCGATCTTCTTGACCGAAGATTTTGAGTTTTTGCGTAAAGTCAATCAGCCGCCGGAAAAAACACCACAATTCGAACTCGCGATCGACGGCACTCCAATCAAACCAACTGAGTTCGTTGTTCTGGCAATAGGCATTGTTATTCCCCCCTTGGGTACGGCGCACCTCATCCCCCATCAGCACCATCGGAGTCCCCTGACAGAAAAACTGGATGGTGAGCAGGTTTTTAATCTGCCGTAAGCGCAACGCCTCTACCTCGAGATCGGTGGTCTTACCCTCAGCACCGCAATTCCAACTGTAATTTTGGTCGGTACCGTCGCGATTGTCTTCACCATTGGCCAGATTGTGTTTGTCGTTGTAGGCCACCAGATCGTTAAGGGTAAATCCGTCGTGGCAGGTGATGAAATTAATCGTGCGATTAATATCCGTATCGTCCTGGGGATAAATGTCGGGGCTGCCCAAGATGCGATCGGCCAAGCGTCGTACAGTGCCGTCGTCCCCTCGAACAAACTGCCGCAGGTCGTCGCGAAACGGCCCGTTCCATTCTGAATACCAATCAGCAAACTCAACAAACTGACCCACGTTGTAAAGACCAGCAGCATCCCAGGCTTCCGCAATCAGCTTGGTTCCTGCTAATACCGGATCGGATTCAATCGCCCACAAAATCGTATTGGTGCCAATATTGGTCAGCGGCGCTCCGTAAATGTCTCGGGCCAGAGCTGATGCCAGGTCGAAACGAAACCCATCCACATGCATTTCCGACACCCAGTAGCGCAGGCTGTCTAAAATCAGGCGACCCACAATCGGATGGTTGCCCTTGAAGGTATTGCCACAGCCGCTGTAATCACTGTATTTCGACGGATCGTCGGCATCCAAGATGTAATAGGTTTCGTTGTCTAGCCCCCGGAACGAAATCGTTGGGCCGCGTTCGTCCCCCTCCGCCGTGTGGTTGAACACCACATCCAAGATCACTTCAATGCCTGCTCGGTGCAGGGCTTTCACCATGTCGCGAAATTCATTGACAGGGCCGAGGGGGGAGCGATCGCGGCTGTATTGAGGGTGGGGAGCGAAGAACGCTAGCGTGCTGTACCCCCAGTAGTTGGTGAGACCGGGACGGGCATCGTGAATGTCGAAGGCATGAATGGGTAGCAGTTCGACGGCGGTAATACCTAGATTTTTGAGATAAGGAATTTTTTCAGTGAGTCCAGCAAACGTGCCCCGCTTCTCGGCCAACAGTTGGGAATTAGGATGGCGAGTGAACCCGCCCACATGCATCTCGTAGATCACGCTAGTGGAGTAGGGATGGCGGGGATAGCGATCGTCTTCCCAGTCGTAATCCGACGGGTCTACGACAACACTGCGCAGGGCGCGACTGCAGTTGTCTTGTGCCAAAGTGCTGGCAACAGCACGGTCGTAACGTTCGGTACGGGCAATAGCTTTGGTGTAAGGGTCGAGCAGTACCTTAGTGCGGTCGAAGCGATGACCGCGATCGGGGTCGTAAGGGCCGTGGGAGCGATAGGCGTAGAGCTGACCGGGTTTGAGGTCGGGCACGAAAATGTGCCAGTAGTGGAAGGAGCGATTTTCGTCGGGGAGCAGAGACAGGGTGTAGGAGGGTTCGTCTGAGGCCAGAGTATCGAAGAGCAGTAACTCAACTGCAGTTGCATTCTTGGAAAACACGCAAAAGTTGACTCCGTTGGGATACACGGTGGCCCCCAGCGGAAAGCTACGTCCTTCAAGTGGTTGGAGCTGCATGGTTCCATTCCCAATTGCATGCAAACTGTTTTAAGTCATTGACTAAAGCATACAAATTTACACCCTTTCAGGCTGCTGAATGGAGCGCAGACGTCGCCAGGGTTGCGTCGATGATTTGCCCAGGAGATATCGTCATTGTAGTTAGGCATAAAACAGCCAATCACAGACCAATAGGGGCTACATCGTATTATTTAGTCTCAGTCTTAGATCGAATGACTATAGCGATCGACTATCGTCATGGAGAGTTTTCCGAGTATTGTCTGTTGCACATTCAGGATTTTTAGCTGTCTCCACACTCCAAACTTTGCCGCGGATTGCCATAGCAAGCACTCGGGTTCACTGCAGACGCTGTTCGACTCTGACAGCCCCTGCACGACAAACAAATCAGTCGAGTTTGCCAGCGATCGACCAGGAGTTCACCCGTAACAAACACATTCCAACTCACTCAATTGCTTGCGAGCAAACTGTTCGGCCGCGATGCGGAGAGCGCCCTAGCCACATACGCGAATCCGCAATAATTTTCCGACTCGTTTGGCTTCCGGACACACTACGACCAACAAATTGACGAACACCAATTTAGCCACATCAGTTACAGCCAGCTTGGTGTAGCGATTTCAAAACACGAATAATACTTGCCAGGCCAAACAAATTGCCAATTTCGAAGTAAGCCTCCGATGCTTGCCAGAGGTGCTTTTCTAAGTGAAAGTACTTGCAAGGTGTGTGAGGTTCGACAGTTGAGACTGTGCATTAACGCTGCAGCATTGCTGCTATCTGCTGGCGCGATCGCGTTTGTCAGCTTCGAAAGTCAGAAACCTGCTGCAGCAATGTCTTCCGTTTCAGAGGGGGTTCCAGCGCCCAGCCACCTTACCGCTCCACCCCTAAGTTTTCCATCTCTGAAGCAACCGACTCAGCTCGGGAAGCCAGAGCTGTTGAGCTATGTACTGAGTTCGGATAAGTCGCTACCTGAAGGCGAACTCCTGGATATCACCAACCTCGACCCCATTCCCGGAACTCCGCTACTCTCTCCACAACTCCTCGACGAACAGAGCGATCTCCATCACCCTATATCGAGCTTCGAATTGCCCTACGGTATCGATGCATCCATAGGAGGGCCAGACGACTCCCTTGGGAACGACTCAGAAGCAGGGCCACTTCTAGATCCGGAGCTTGTGGCGCCCGAGAGTGCGAACAGTACCGTTGGAGTGGATGAAGATGACGCGATCGCAGATTTAGATGCAGATGATCTCGATAAAGACGACATAGATACAGGCATAGGCGCAGGCACAAGCACAGGTACAGGCGCCTTAACCTCCCCCAATACCTTGCTCGCTCCGTTTCCCCACCCGGACACCGATGCTGCCGTCGAACCAGACGCGGCGGCAGAGAATTCCGAACTAGCGACTGAAACGACCAACTCCGCGCGCACCGTACCGTACATTCTCAAGCCTGACGATTCGGTGCAAACCTTAGCCACCCGATTCTCGCTGTCTCAGCAAGCCATTTTGAGGGCGAACGAGGCAGAGAATTGGGCAGACATGAAGGAAGGGGATATTATCCAGCTCCCCTGGGTACCCACCGTCTTAGGTCACGAGGCCTTTTCCACCGCCAACCACGAAGCCGTGCGTTTGGCTCGTCTGGAGATGCTACCTACTGAGGATGTGATGATTTGGCCCACTAACGGGCGTTTAACCTCCGGGTACGGTTGGCGGCGCGGTCGCATTCACGCGGGTATCGATATTGTCGGTCCGGTGGGCACACCGGTGGTGGCAGCCATGTCGGGGCGCGTGATTTATTCCGGTTGGTATTACGGCTACGGCTACATGGTAGATATCGAGCACGCCAACGGCACTGTCACCCGCTACGCTCACGCCAGTCGTCTACATGTCTCTGTCGGTGAACAAGTGCGGCAGGGGCAACTCATCATGGCAATGGGAAGCACTGGGCGGTCTACCGGCCCTCACCTCCACTTCGAAGTGCGCCAAAACGGCTATGCCATCAATCCTCTGGCGGTCTTGGACGGCTCTAGCCCATCTCGAAACGTGGCAACCACGTATTATTAATGTCTTGTCAGGCTTATTTTTTGGGATACAGTCTCTCCGCACATACGTTGCAATAAGACTGGTATGGCAACCAACTGTAAGGTCAGTGCGGAGACAGCTCAAATCCTCGATCTGCCAGGCAAAATGGCTGGAGGATTCTCCATAGCTGATTGCCAAAAGCTATAGCGATCGCGAATCCCCTTTTAACGTTGACAGAGCACTTGTTGGCTGACAGTTGCGGGACATCAACAACTGGGGGACATCAGCGACTGAGCTAGCAATCGCGGTTGGTGGTGTCCGAGTCTCTGCTATCGCCTGCGGATTGCGATCGCAGCGGATGGCCTTGTTGACCAAAAATATCGGCTTCCCGCTCTCCCTCCCGTTCCATCTCGCTGACGTAGCCACAGTAGGCGTCGGGAAAAGCGTCGCAATAACTGACATAGGGTTTGATATCGAGGATGGGGGTGCGATCGAGCAGGTCGATTCCTTCTACGTGCAGAACGGGACCGTCCACCTTCAACAATCTGACAGCACTGAGGCCAATGGGGTTGGGGCGGTGAGGAGCGCGCGTAGCTAGGGTTCCTCGACGCACGCGCGGACCGCGAGGCGGAGTGACCGTCGGGTTCCAATTTTTGTTGAGGTGCAACCAGGCAATCACCCAAATCCAGTCGAAACCATCTAGATCCTTGAGGGCGATCGCCGGAACCACCTCTTCGAATAGTTCGATGGTGGCGCTAGCAGGTTGGTAAGTCTGGGGCTGATTGCGCAGTTGAGATTGACGCGGGGTACCGTGCCGCTCGGTGTAGGGCGATCGCACTCTGCCGATGGGGGTCAGGCTGACAGAAGTAGGGAATTCAACAGCTTGTATGTAGTCTTTGGGGGGCAGTTTAGGCATGGGGAATACGAGACGGGAGGCAGTTCTGAGAGGGAGAGCGGTAGGAGCTAGGGTAACGGGAAAACAGATACGGTCGCAGACGGGGGGTAGGGGGCGACGGATGTTGCGGGGGATTCTGCTAGTTCACGCCGGGAATGCAACTGGAAGGGGAAGATTGTGATTTCCTTAGAATGCGCGCCAAGACGCCAAGACGCCCGTTACCATCTCGGTTACACTCCAACCCCACCCTAGGCATTCACGCTGGGTACATTCTGTATTTGGCAGGTGCTAGTTCTGAACCGCCGTTTGTCCCTGACTCCCCCCTTTTGAATGAAGAAGGACTTGAATGAAAAAAGCCTACGTTCTTGATACCAACGTGCTGCTGCACGATCCAATGTCCATTCATCAATTTCAGGAGAACGATATCGTTCTGCCCATCACCATCATTGAGGAGTTGGATCGGTTCAAGAAACAGGCGTCAAATATTGGCCGCAATGCTCGTTTGGTATCCCGCATTCTAGACGAGATGCGCTCTAGAGGACATTTGATTGAGGGAATCGATCTGGGTAAAGGGGGACAGTTACGGGTGGCGCTGTCCAATGCGGAAATTCTCAAGTCACTGCCTCCCGAGCTAGAGGGGGACAAGAATGACAACGAAATTTTAGCGGTGGCGCTGGATTTAAAAGGCGACTGTCAGTGTCCGGTGGTGTTGGTGAGTAAGGACACCAACCTGCGCATTAAAGCAGATGCGCTGGGGCTGGATGCGGAGGATTACGAAACAGACAAAGTGGATGTCGACGAACTGTATGCGGGCACAAACGAGGTGACGGTGGATGCCGCCACCATTAACGTGCTGTATTCGGAGGGCAAGACAGCCTTACCCGACCACTATCCGGCCAATCAGGCGTTGACGCTGGTGGATAGCAGCAATCCATCCCATACGGCACTGGCGATCGCCACGGGCAACAGCAGCGCCACTCGCTTGGAGGTATTGGGCACATCCGTATCTCGCATCCGGCCCCGCAACCGCGAGCAAAAATTGGCATTCGAGCTACTGTTGCGGCCCGCCATTCAACTGGTGACGTTGGTGGGCAAAGCTGGCACGGGGAAGACGTTATTGGCGATCGCCGCTGGGTTGCACCAGGTGGCGGATACGAATGTGTATAATCGCTTGTTGATTTCTCGTCCGGTGGTGCCGATGGGGAACGATATCGGCTATTTGCCGGGGGATGTGACGGAGAAGCTGGCACCGTGGATGCAGCCACTGTACGACAATTTCGATTTGATCTTTGGCACGCAGGATATCAGCGATCGCCCAGAGCATTGGAAGCACGGTCACGAAGAGCTGATGGAGCGGGGGCTATTGCAAATCGAACCGCTGACCTACATTCGCGGCCGGACGATTCCGAAGCAGTATTTGATTGTGGATGAGGCGCAGAATTTGACGCCGCACGAGGTGAAGACGATTTTGACGCGGGCTGGGGAGGGCACCAAGATTGTCCTGACTGGAGATTTGGAGCAGATCGATAACCCCTATGTGGATGCGGCCAGTAATGGCCTGACGTATGTGATCGAGAAGTTCAGGGAAGAGCCGTTGGCGGGGCATATTTTGCTGAAGAAAGGGGAGCGATCGGAGTTGGCGGAGCGGGCGGCGCAGTTGCTGTAAAGGAGCGCTGGTACAGCATTTTATCCCCTTCAATGTGCGCTGCACGTCCCATTTACCAGTCACTCAATCTCGATCGGGCCGCGCATTATCTACAGCAGAAATTCGTCCCGATAGAACGGGACGTTCCTGAGATAAGTAACGTTTTGCAGAACAAATTCTTTCTCTTCAATCAAAAACGATTGCACGATATCGGTTAAAGAGCGATCGCTCCCAAACGGGTAGACTCTCACAAACCGGGGTTTAGCCTGGCGAAAAACGGTGTGGTATCGACTGATTTTATCGGGTACTTGGCACGCAAATATTGCTCGTTTGGTTACAGAGCTAGGTAGTGACTCCACACTGGTCGCTTCAAAGTTAATCGGTACTGCTGGCCCCAAGTGGGGATGAACGGTGAACTGAGAGTTCCCTCCGCCTAGAGGTGAAATCTCCAGAGATCGGATGGTGGCAACAGTTTGACCATCCATTATCATCCAGCCTTCGGGGGCGTAGATGCGTTCGGGAACGTCAACGGGGGTAGAAAATATGCGTTTGGTAACCCGTTTAGTGGTGGTGGGAATAGCAATTTGGCAGTATTTAAGATTTGCCACAACCACTTGGCTGAACAGCAGAGTGGATTCTCGATCGGATTTCCTTAGCATTGTTCTTAGCCTGAATATATTTACTGGCTAGACCTGTTGCTTGACACAGAAGCTGCAGAAAATGCCACCCAAGCAGTTGGCCTAGATTCGGATTTCAATATTTTGTAGAAAACTTTTGAGGTTTGGTTGAGAGCCTGCGCGATCGTAGGCAGATGCTCAATGTCCCTTGCACTTACAAGGGCAGTCCGACAAATTGCGATGTACCTGAGTGGAGCGATCGCTCGTACTGGAGGGATCTGACTGGATATTTGGGCCAAACACATTTGTGACAGCATTCTGAAAGTGTTGCCAGAAGTGTCGCAGCCATTGAGGGATGGCAAAGCTGTCTTCGCGCGCCCAAAAGGTTAATGCGTACCACGTGGCTGGACTGAAGATGCCATCTACATCCAAACCAAAGTGGCGCTGCACATCTGCAACTGCTGCTCTGGTGCGATCGCCGTAGCAGCCATCTATTTCTCCGCAGTCATACCCCAATGAATTTAGAGTTTGCTGCAAGTCTTCGACCTCTTTTCCGCGATCGCCGAATTGTAATGTGGCTAATTCCAGTAGCTGGGTTTTGACGGTTGCAGACTGACTATCTGTAGGAACGTTCATGATGTCGCTAGAAGGTGCATCGCTCGTGCAAGGGATGCTTTGTTGGGTAATTCGAATGCCCTGCCCGTAGTTTTGGAGATGTAACGCTCAGGGCATTTCTGTGGGGACAGGCTTACTGCACTGTATTTGCCGAGGGATGGCATCTCTCAAAGTAAGCCTGGCAAACCACTAGGATGTGGTGGCTTTGCGACCGAAGAACCTCAGGTCGGCGGGCAAGCTTGTGGACTTGATGGTGCGATTCAGGGTGGCAGTGCGGCCAAAGAAACGTGCGGAATCGGTGGTTTCGATGCTGGTGTAGGCGGAGAAGCTGAGGGGTAATCCGCGGTAGGTCAGTTGAGTGGTCATGATGTCGCTCTCGCTGGTGAGTAGGTGTATGCAGGAATGAACCCTTGCGTGGATGTGCTCAGTATTGCGAGGACGACTTAGGGGAAAGTTCAGTTTTTTTCAGGGGAAACAGTTGGATTGGGTCGATACATGCCTGTTGTGTTGGAGTGGACATTGGGCGATAGGGAATAGCGCAGGGTAGTGGGTATAAAGTTGTCAGAGATGAGCAGTTTTAGTGGTTTTATTTGGGATATTGCTCTAGGAAGTAGCGGGTCGTGTGCCAGTTCTGTGTAAAGGTCGAACTGCAGATTGCCCTCGCCAAACCTTCATCCATCACTATGCCCATCGGGGGAGCTCTGCCCAAGGTGAAACAGCTGATTGCAGATATGGCCATGAATGGGAGTGGTATCCGCGGTATCCCGCTCGGGTGCTCGGAGTCAGCCCAACCACGGTGACTGAGATCCTCAAAAAAACACCGTCACCTCCAGCAAGTCAATACGCTTCTACTGGAATCGATGGAGCCTCTTGGGGAACCGATCTTGGTTGTGCGGGTGGAGGAAGCAAAACAACTGGACGAGATGTGGAGTTTTGTGCCCTCTAAGCGTCAACAGAGATGCTTGTGGCATGCGATTGACCACCGGAGTGGCCCAGTTCTAGCCTACGTTCTGGCTCCGTACGATGACGATGCCTTGCGGCAACCCAAAGCACTGCTGGCTCCTTTTCATATCGAGCAGTTTTACACAGATGCTTGGAGTGCTTACAAGCAATTGCTTGAGCCCAGCCAACATATGGTGGGGAAAGCCAACACACAGACCATCGAGCGAAAGCATCTGACGTTAAGAACCCGGATTAAGCGCTTGGCTCGAAAGACCATTTGTTTTTCCAAGACCACTTTGATGCATGACACCGTCTTGGGGTTATTCATCAACTGCTATGAATTTGGACGGGACGCTTAGCTCGCTCCCATAGAACTGGTACACGTTCCCCAACGAGACACCCTCCTAGCCCTCGGAGCCATTGACCGCAACTCATAAATCCGCCCCAAAACCGATCGCCAACAGCCATTCCCCAAACCCAGCAACGAATCCCATCAAGATTACTGATTGCCAGAATTATGTAAATTTATGTAAAATAAATGAGCGGACTAGCCATCATCCCTCATGTACTTGCAGCAAATCGCCACCCTCCTCGACAGCTCAGACCCCCAACAGCGCATGAAAGGCATCACCGAACTGCGCCACCACCAGCCAGAGGATGCCGTCCCCCTGCTCGTCAAACGGATGTTCGATAAAGAGTTCCTCATCCGCTCCTTCGTCGCCATGGGCCTCGGCTACAAACAAACCGAAGCAGGCTACGAAGCTCTCCTCGAACTCGTCGCCCGCGAATCCGACAGCAACGTCATCGCCGAAGCCGCCAACGCCCTCGCCAAATTTGGAGAACGCTCCCTCCCCCATCTCGAAATCATCTTCAACCAACACCCCCACTGGCTCGTCCGCCAAAGCATCTTCGCCGCCCTCGAAGACTTCGATAACCTAGACGTTCTCTCCAGACTCTGCCGCATCGGCACCCAAGACCCCGACCCCGTCGTCCGCCAAGTCGCCTTTCAATCCCTCAAACGCCTCAGCGACAGCGAATTCGAGTCAGACGCCCAAACCATCCTCATACAAGCGGCAGAGTCGAATGATGCCGACACTCGCGCCAACGCCGCCCGTTCCCTAGCCCACTTCCACACTCAGGAAGCCAAAGACACCCTCGCCACCTTGCGCAAAGACCCCGACCACCGCGTCATCGCCGCCACCCTGGAACCTCTCGTCTAAGCACAACAGCCTTCGTTCTCAGTACTACTTACCAGCTCCCCCGCCACAACCGATACAACATGGAACCCTGACATTCGGTACCATCATCACCACTTAATAAACCTTTCATCTCATCACTCGGTTCCACTGCTCCCCTCGCACCCTTTTCAAGTCTTCACATGAAACCTCTAAAAGCAGATACCGTCAGAGACTACCTCCAAGCCATGGGCCGCATCCCCATGCTGACCCACGAGCAAGAAATTCAATACGGCAATCAAGTCCAGCAGCTCATGCAGTTGGAAGCACTGAAAGCAGAGCTAGCAGACACCCTCGATCGCCAACCCACCCATGCCGAATGGGCCATCAAAGCCGGATTGGAAGTCTTAGAGCTAAAGCAGATTGTTAAGCGGGGCGATCGCGCCAAAAACCGCATGGTAGAAGCTAACCTGCGCCTAGTGGTCTCCGTCGCCAAAAAGTACCTCAATCGTGGCGTTGACTTCCTCGACCTCATCCAAGAAGGCAACATCGGCCTGCAACGGGGTGTGGAGAAATTCGATCCTGGCAAGGGATACCGCTTTTCCACCTACGCCTATTGGTGGATTCGCCAAGCCATCACCCGCTCCATCTCTCAAACCAGCCGCACCATCCGCCTCCCAGTCCACATCGTCGAAAAACTCAACAAGCTCAAAAAAGCCCAGCGCACATTGGGTCAAAAACTGGGCCGTGCCGCCAATGTGGAAGAACTCGCCGCCGAAACCAAGCTCAAACCTGAGGATGTCCGTAGCTATCTGCGCTACTCCCGCCTACCTATTTCCCTAGACGTGCGCGTCGGCGACAGCGGCGATACCGAGCTGGGAGATCTGCTCGAAGACACCCGTACCTCCGCCGAAGATTACGTCCTACAACGCAGCCTCAAAGCCGACATCACCGCCCTAATGGACAAGCTCAACCCCAACGAGCAGACCGTTCTCTCCTTGCGCTACGGCCTCGACACTGGCAGCAAAGGGCTCACCCTGAGAAAAATCGCCGCCATCCTCGACCTCAGCCCCGAACGTGTTCGCCAAATCGAACGGGCCGCCCTCAAAAAACTGCGCCAGCAGCAGCACGGCTTGCACGAATATTTGGTCAGTTAATACTCACCAAGTGGGCTTGTCAGGCTTACTTTTTGGGATGATATCTTTCCGCAAAGGCTCTGCAGTACGCCTTTGTCTGAATACTAATCCCTGTCCTTAAGCGGGCCTCTACAGGACAGCGACACTTGCTTGCGATGAACCGTGTGATTATTCAGACAATTCAGTCGCCTAATGTAGCATTTTGAGGAGTGAAGCACCGATCTCAGCCATCATTCATGACAATCAATAGCAATAACTCAACGAATATTAACAAGCATCCGAAAACGAAATTTCATATGGTGTAGGTGTGTGGATAAGGCATCATCTGAAGGCCATTCGGGCTAAAGGAACATGTTGTCACTCTTCTCCTGGTTCCTGTCATCGAAGCGCTCTGATTGGTGTGAGAAAATCAGAGATCCTCTCAGCGAAATTGAAGCCTTTTACAAAACCCGCACAGACATTCCCCGCAACATCAGATACACAGTTGCCAAACGGCGTCTCAACAAAGTAGACGGCATCAGCCCCTACGTTGCCAAAACCGTACTCAAGCAGTGGGATACCTCTCTGCAGGCGTCTCCTGCCCCCCGGGCTCAATCCTGCATTGATGCACGCGAACGAGGTCCCACTATGCCCAATACCTTGCAGTCAACCTCCGAGCAATCAACCCCTAAGCACTCACTCTCTAGACAGTCAATTTCTGAGCCATCAGACACCATTCCCGCCCATATCTCCTCCCAAGCAATCGTTCCATCACCACTCGATGACAACCGATTGCAGCCGAACAAATTGTTACTGGGGGAAAGTCTGGTTCTTGCCGGTCTAATTAACGCCCATCATGTGGAGGTGGCGTTGAGGGATGCTTGCGATCGCTCCGATCTCAAATTCGGCGAGATTCTGGCCTTGCGAGGATGGATAGACCAAGAAACGGCTGACTTTTTTGCTGACACCTTGCACTACATTGCAGCAGAAGTCGAACGCCAGCCCATCGGTCAGTACTTTAAAGCCGCCAAGTTACTCACCGAGGAACAAATCTCGAAAGTCTTAGCCACTCAACGGGATTGCTCTATTCGGTTTGGCGAACTAGCAGTAGCCCATCACTATCTCAAACAGCAAACTCTGGATTTCATGCTGCCATATCTGGTCTAGCCAGATCGCACGTGCCCAGTCCGCGCTCGCTAACCTTAAAGGTCCTGACTTGACATCGCGTCTTTCCTGACTTTTCCTTAGTACCTGGCTTCTTTTCAACTACCTAGCGACGTCGTAGTAGTCCCCTGTCATTGACAGAAGATGCCTGTCTACTCCCCACGAGGAATGGATAATTGCTACACTCGTGTCGCAAACAACGGAGTAAGTTGCAGATCGTACAGTGACTATAACCATCTCGATGCTGTCTGCTTCCATTGGCGGCCAATCTCATGGTCAGTCGCTCAGCCCATAGTATTTGGCCTGTTTGATAGCCCACTTATTCTGAACTCGCTCAACGGAAACATATTGGAGTCATACTCTCGTCAAGACAAGTTATATTAGCCTTCTCAGGTCGCTATAAACTCAACCGCCTCTTCTGTAACGCCAACGCCTTACTCCCCTTACCTCACCGGTCCTTCCGAATTCCATGATGGCGATCGCCAATCCCTTCAAACTCAGGTTGCGAAAGCTTTCCCTCCAACAAGCACTGGTGGCCCCCTTCCTGCTGCAAATTATCCTCGCCACCGGATTTGCTGGAGCCCTAGCGCTCTATAACGGCCAACGAGCGGTGCGATCGCTCGCCCTCGATCTCAGCTCCGAAGCCACAACCAATATCGAGAATCACCTGATTGATTTCGCCGATCAGCCCCATACGTTTTTACAGATCACGCAAGCGGCGATCGCCACCGGCCAGCTCGATATCAGCAATTTCGAAGCCCTGCAACGCTATTTCTATCGAGTCGTACGCTTAGAAGATTCCGTCCGTACGATGTACTACGGCGATGAAACCGGCCAATTCGTGCTGGTCACTCAGAACGAAGACGATGCCCTCTCTTATCGCATCACCTCAGAAACCGCCCCCACCCGCGAAATTTACCAATTAGACGACAACGGCGAGCGACAAACTCTTTTGAGAACGGATATCTACGATCCGCGAATGCGACCGTGGTACGAGTCTGCCAGAGCCAGCAACGGCCCCACCTGGTCTCCGATCTACTACTTTGCGGCTCAGCCGGTACGCGGCGTAACCCCCACGATCCCCATCCGCGACAGTAGCGGTCGGCTCGAAGGGGTATTGGCCGTGGATATCACCCTGTCGCAACTGAATGACTTCTTAACTGAATTACAAATTGGCGAGCGGGGAGAAGCCATCATTCTAGAGCGCAGCGGCTCGGTGGTCGCCAGCTCCCAAGCAGACACGTTCCCACAGATTGCGGAGGGCGAAACCCCCACTCCATTCTCGATATCCGACAGCAGCGACAGTTGTATGCAAGCGGTGGAGGACCATCTCCTCAATGAATTTGGCAGCTACGCGGCCATTGACACCTTTCAAGGATTGATCCGCGACTCAGGCGGAGAGTCCTATTACGTTCAGGTTGACTCCATGAAAGGAGATCTGGGGCTGGATTGGCTCATGATCGTAGCCATCCCCAGCTCCGATCTAACTGGTGCTCTCGGTCGCAGCATCCGAGACACCCTAGCTCTGTTTCTAGTCGCCCTAGTGCTGGCCATTGTGTTCGGCAACGCGACGGCCCGTTGGATGGCCCGCCCCATTCACGAACTCAGCTCTGTGGCACGGAAAATGGCAGTCGGTGGCCCGAATGCTCTAGACTTGGCCGTTCCTCACAGCGCGATCGCGGAACTTGAAATTCTCTCCACATCGGTTGAAGGATTGGCCACACAGTTGCGCGGCACGATCGATCGCCTTGCCACCACTAATGTAGAACTGGAGCACCGAGTGCAGCAGCGCACCGCTACTCTGGAAGCGGCAGAGCGGCACATGCGGGTGGTGTTCTCGGCCATGACCGAAGTGATTCTGATGTTCGATCGCGACGGTCGCTATACCCACATCACCTCCAGCGATCCCTCCTCCCCCATCTCTCCTCCCGAAGAGCTATTGCGCATCCACCTCCAACATCTGATTGGGGACGATGATGGAGATCGCTGTTTGGCGGCTATCCAAGCTGCGATCGATCGCGACGAAACCACCGATCTGGAATACGAGTTGGAGATTGACGGACAACAGCGATGCTTTTCCGGGCGAATCTCCCCTGCTGGAGCCACCACCGCCCTGTTAGTGGCCCGCGATACCACCGAGCACAAGCATGCGGAAATAGCCCTACGGCAATCGGAAGAAAAATTCGCCGCCGCCTTTAAATCCAGTTCCAGCCCGGTGGCCATTGTGGCCGTG
The DNA here is from genome assembly GCA_039817825.1 of Cyanobacteria bacterium J06642_12. Taxonomy (GTDB): domain Bacteria; phylum Cyanobacteriota; class Cyanobacteriia; order Thermostichales; family PCC-7336; genus PCC-7336. The sequence continues at coordinate 28,866 of JBCBVA010000031.1, forward strand.
CGCTCCAGCAAATTCTTGGAGGTCAACGATAGCTTCCTAAGCATCTGCGGGTTCGAGCGGGAAGCGGCGATCGGGCGCACGGCTAAAGAGTTGGGATTGTGGCACCGCGATCTGACCCGAAGGGAGATTTTTAGGCGGCTGAAGACAGATGGTGTTGTCCGCAATCTGGAGGTGGAGTTCAAGCAGCGTTCTGGCGACACCCGCACTCTATTGCTGTCCGCGAACTTGATTGAATTGTCCGGTGAGTTGTGCGTACTGTACGTGGGCAACGACATCACCGAACGCCAACAGACCCAGGACGCCCTGCAGCAGGCAGAAGCCAAATATCGCAGTATTTTCGAGCAGGCGTTAGAGGGAATTTTCCAAGTCGCTCCCGAAGGGCAGCCGATCGGGGTTAATCCCGCATTGGCTGCCATGTATGGCTACGACAGCCCGGAGCAAATGATGGCATCGGTGGAAAACGTACACCAGCAGCTCTACGTTGACACTCTCCAAAGCCAACAGTTGTTGCAGCAATTGGCAACAGATTTTGCGGTGGAAGCTTACGAATCTGAGGTGCGTCACCGCGACGGCAATACGTTTTGGGTGAGTGAAAATTGGCGGGCCGTATTGGATAGCTCCGGCCAGCTTTTGTACTATGTCGGCACGGTGGAAGACATCACAACCCGCAAGGTGATGGAGCAAGAGCTACGGTTCCACGCCTTCCACGATCCCTTAACTGGATTGCCCAATCGATCGCTCTTTAACGATCGACTGGGACGGGCGATCGAACGGAGCAAGCGCCGCCTCAGCGAGCAATATGCTGTTCTGTTCCTCGATCTGGATCGATTTAAGTCGGTGAACGATACTCTCGGTCACGCCGCAGGGGATCGACTGTTGCGCACCATCGCTCAGCGATTGCAGCAGTGCGTTCGCTCGGGGGATACAGTCTCTCGGCTGGGGGGGGACGAATTTACGATTTTGCTGGACGACTTGGATGCTACCGTCAGCATCCAGCAAACTGCCGAGCGCATTCTCACGGCAGCGATGGAGCCCGTCGCGATTGGTGATCGCCAACTCTCCACCAGCACCAGCATTGGCATCGCGATCGGCAATCCAAGGTACAACTCTCCAGCCGAGATTTTGCGAGATGCAGATGCCGCCATGTACGCAGCGAAAACGGGTGGCCGCAATCGCTACGAAATCTTCGATCGCACCAAGCATCGATTTGCCCGGCCGCAAGATCGAGTCGCTCACTCTGCAATAACCCACCAGCAATTCCACTAACAAAGTTAGGGGGTCCCCCTAACTTCACACCTCCTCCCTAACTCACATCTCTTATCCAATCTGCATTTACAGGCTTTTGAGCCACAGTCGAATAGGGGTACAAGTCGCTCGTAATCTTGGGATGTCGATGAGGGACGGGCGGCACAAGCCAAACACACCAAATCGCAATCTGTAGCCGGTAGCTCAGTTGGTAGAGCAGCAGTCTAGAGCCTTATTCAATCCTTTATCCCTATGGGGTCGAAGAGTGAGGATTATCGTTAGGAACTGCGTGCGGAGGTTCAAATCCTTTCCGGTTACCCCCAGCATGGGCGGGTCTTCCCCTTTGTTCACTACTGACCCGAAAGGGACGCCGAATGAAGGTTATCGGTAGTTGGAAGGCGGGGTTCAAATCCCCTCTCGTCCACCAGAGATAGTTTCTTGAGCGGATAGTTTAATCGGCAGAACGCCTATCCCCTTTTTCACCCATTTACCCGCAAGGGTCGCCGAATCAGGGTTATCGCCTGTCAAGCGGGTGGTGAGGGTTCGAATCCCTCTCCGTTCACCAGATATCTCACCAAGATCTCAAAACAAAATATGGGCGGGTAGCTCAAGTGGTAGAGCACCCCCTCGTTCACTCTTTACCTCATGGGTCGACGAACGAGGGTTATCGGTCAGGAGTTCGAATCTCTTCCCGTCCACCAAAGTTTAGTTTGCCCCCTAAATCCCCCATGAATGGGGGACTTGAAGACCAGACTCTGGCTGGTTACTTGAAAAATCAGGGGCAATAGATGGTACCTCTCACAAGTCCCCTGCAGGCGGGGGATTTAGGGGGCCGCCAATCGACATCACATATGGAGTCGGTAGCTCAAACGGTAGAGCGCACTGATTGCCCGCAAGGGCCGAAGGACTCAAGGTTATCGCTTTTAACGATCCCCCCTTTTGTCCATCGAGATACGGGTTCGATTCCCGTCCGTCTCCCTTCCCCGTTTGGGGACATCGTTCGTTTATCCCATCAGGGACGGAGAAGAAAAGATGTCATATAAGTTTTTCACCTCGGCGACTAAAACTCCTCAACATCAACCAATTCCCGGTCGAGAGCAGGAGATGGTACGAGGTCGGTCGGGCGGCTACATGTTTGACCCTGGGCCATGGGCGATGCTGACTCGTTGCTTGCTGATCGGTACGGCGCAAAGTACCTATTACGCCGACAAGCATGATTTGACGGGTGACTTTACCGATACGGTCTTGGCTTGTGTGGATCAAGATCCTGCCCGAACTGCCAGCGAGATTGTCTCCGCTAGCGACGGTCGTTCCATCAACAACAGCACCCCCATCTACGCTTTGGTGTTGCTGTCTATGGGGGATTCCCATGCCGCCAAACAGGCATTTATGGAGATCTTCCCCAAGGTGGTGCGCACCGGCAGTCATTTTTACGAGTGGTTGAACTACACCAAGTCCGTGCGCGGTTTGGGCAAGGTGGTGCGGGAATGCGGCAAGGGGTGGTTGTCGAACCCGGATGTGAAGCGGTTGACCTATCAGTTGTTGAAGTACCAGCAACGGCATGGGTTTAGCAATCGCGATGCCTTGCGGTTGTTCCACGTTAAGCCAGAGACGGAAGCTCACCAAGAGCTGTACGACTGGGTGGTAAATGGGTGGGATGAGTTGCCCGCTCAGGTGCCCGATGGCCCGATCGCTCAGGTGTGGTGGTACGAGTGGTTGAAGCGCAATCCTGAAAGTGCTTGCATGGCTATTTCTGAAGGCCGATTGACCCACGAAATGGTGGTTCCGATCGCCAAGATGGATGTCAACGCTTGGCAGTTGTTGTTTGAAGATATGCCGATTGGGGCGCTGTTGCGTAATTTGGGGTCTTTGACCGAAATTGGCGTGTTGCAGGTTCACAAATCTAAGAACCTGAAGCGGGTGGCGAAGGTGTTGACCAGTCGCGATCGCTTGCGCAAGGGACGGATTCATCCGATTGATGTGTTGAAGGCCTTGAAGACTTACCGGTCTGGGGGACGTGCCGGTCGCAGCAAGAAGACGTGGGAACCGATTCCTCGCATTTGCGACATTTTGGAGAAGGCTCTGGAGTTGTCGTTTGAGACGGTGAAGCCTACGGGCAAGACGTTCTTGCATGCGGTGGATATATCCGGCTCTATGGGGTGTTACTCTGGCGGGTCTATGAATCTGTCATGTAGTGAGATTGCAACGACGATGGCGTTGGTGACGGCGAAGGCTGAGAAAAACTACGTTATTCGCGGATTCTCGACGGAGTTCAAGGATCTAGGGATTACGGCTCGGGATAGTTTCCACTCTGCGTTGCAGAAGACCTCTAACCAGACGTTTGGGGGGACGGATGCGTCGGTGGCCTATGACTGGGCGATCGCCAAGCGGGTTTGGACAGATGTGTTTTGCTTCTGGACGGATAGCGAGTCTTGGGCGGGCAGGCGGCATCCCGCACAGGCGTTGGCGGAGTATCGCCGCAAGGTGAATCCCGACGCTAAGGCGGTTTACGTATCGCTGGCTCCATACCGCATCTCTTTGGTCGATCCTCAAGATCCGTTGTCATGGGATTTCGCTGGGTTTGACCCCGGTGCTCCTCGGGCAATTCAGATGATTGCCAATGGGGAACTATAACAGAAGTGGCTAGTATAAATCAAAACAAATACTAGCCATTCGAACAAAAATATCAATACCCTAAAATGGATAACGAACATAATCCAGAACCAATAGAATTGCCCGCTTCTGAAGCTTATTGCGGGTCAGGGGTCACAGCTATTGGAAACTTTCAGTCCTTTGCTTTTAATCATCTTTTTTCAGCCAATCATTTCACTGAACTTAGTCGTAAATGTGAGTATAAATTTCAGAATGAAAAAGATTCTGGAATGAGTACTAGTGAACTATGCAAAAAGTATTTCTATCATCATAGATCCTATGTTATTTCATCTCTCCAGTTTCGGCAAATATCTCATTTATACTGGCTTCCCAGTATGCTATGGCAGAAATAATAGATGAAATAACATAGGATCTATGATGATAGAAATACTTTTTGCATAGTTCACTAGTACTCAGTCCTTTGCTTTTAATCATCTTTTTTC
>JBCBVA010000032.1:0-32985 GCA_039817825.1 Cyanobacteria bacterium J06642_12
ACCTTTCTTCTTTCAATAACGCGTGATTCTTCTGGCTCCTGACTCAGAAGCCAGGTCTTGAATAAGACATACTTGATGACTATGCAGCTTTCAGGGTTGTGATAGACAAACGGTTGCTCTGCAAGATTCAATATCTGATGGCAACTTCAACCCGATAAGTTTGTCTGGTGTCTATGGCCCGGTGGAACCACTCCGACCCTTCCCGAACTCGGTTGTGAAACGCTGGTGCGGCGACAATACTCTGGGGGTTGCCCCATGGGAATATAGCTCGATGCCAGACTTTCTATTGCCACTCCCTGCTGCCTAGGCCGCGGGGAGTTTTGTTATCTTTACTGTCTTACCTGTTCGGTTCACTGCTTGGACGGACATGCATCCTGGGTTCTATCTGGCTTGCTGCAGAATTGTGATTATGTGATGATTTCCAGACAAGCGGAGTTCTAGCCTTGGCCGACATGCTCATTCTGGGTGGCTAGACTATCGATATCGTACTGGTGGAGAGCAACTCGGATGGGTTGGTTAACGGTTGCAACTGTGATGTTGATGCTTGCTGGAGCCGCAGTATTGCTGACGCGCTTGTCTGAGTCTTGAGCTACCGCTATGAGTTGTTAAACTCTAGACCTTTAGTCTCTTGAGTTGTCGACGGTCGTTCTAAGGGGTAGGGAGTGGCAGTAGTCAGCTAGCATCGAAAAGGCACTCATCGCTATTATATGGCAATTATTTCGGTCAACTCACTCTGTAAGTCTTACCCTGTAGCAGTTAAAGAACCAGGATTGGCGGGAACGTTACGGCACTTTTTCCGGCGTACCTATCGGCGGGTAGATGCTGTGAAGTCTGTGTCGTTTGAATTGCAGCCGGGTGAGGTTGTGGGGTTTTTGGGGCCGAACGGAGCCGGGAAAACAACCACACTGAAAATGCTGACGGGGCTGATTCATCCCACATCAGGCCAGGTACGAGTGGTTGGCTGCGAACCGTTTCGGCGTCAGCGCCAGTTTCTGGAAAAAATTACCCTGGTGATGGGCCAGAAGCAGCAGCTGATTTGGGATTTACCGGCCCTAGATTCGCTGAAGATTAACGCAGCAGTCTACGACATTGACGATCGCGAAGCTGACCGCCGGATTGCAGAATTATCTGAAATGCTGGGCTTGCAGAAGAAGCTGAAACAGCCGGTCCGCAAGCTTTCGCTGGGGGAACGCATGAAGGCGGAGCTTTTGGCTGCGCTGCTGCATCGACCCAAAGTGTTGTTCTTGGACGAGCCGACTTTGGGGCTGGATGTAAATGCTCAGGTGGCGGTGCGCGATTTTTTGCGGGAATACAACCAGCGCTATGACGCTACGGTACTGCTGACGAGTCACTACATGGCTGACATTACAGCATTGTGCGATCGCGTCTTGCTCATTTTCGAAGGGGCTCTGATTTATGACGGAAGTTTGGCTGGGTTGTTGGAACAATTTGCTCCCTATCGCGAAGTCAAGGTGGAATTAGAGCGGGATTACGACCGTGCCACGTTAGAGCGATTTGGCGAGCTGCAATCGCTGGAACGACGTTCTGCTCGATTTGTGTTGCAACGGGAACATCTGACCCAGACGGTTGCCCGGCTGTTAGCTGAATTGTCTGTGGCGGACTTGACGGTGACCGACCCCCCCATTGAAGAGGTGATTGGGCGAGTATTTTCCACCGGCAAAGCAACAGTTGCTTTGCAAACAGTGGGAACCTCTTCCTGAATCGGATGATGTATTAAGAGGGAGATCGATTGAGTGCCTTCGGCAGAACAGAGGGAGTCAGTTAGGTGTTGAGGAAATCTCGTGTTTTGCTGACGGTGTATTACGCCTACATGCTGGAATATCGGGCCGAGTTAATCTTTTGGCTGCTGTCCGGTACGCTGCCATTTATCGTGATGGGGATTTGGATGGAGGCGGCAGAGCAGGGGGCATTTAGCCTGTCTGCATTAGATTTTGCTCGCTATTTTATTGCCGTATTTCTCGTTCGCCAGTTGAGCGTAGTCTGGGTGATTTGGGATTTTGAACGGGAAGTGCTGGAAGGAACGCTATCTCCCCAACTGCTGCAGCCAATCGATCCGGTGTGGCGTCATTTTGCCGGGCATGCAGCCGAGCGTTTGGCTCGCATACCATTTATTGCGATCGCGATTTCGGTCTTTTTCTTGCTATACCCTGCAGCATTTTGGCTGCCCTCGCTCCTGCGACTCGCATTGTTTGCCGGTGCTGCTGGGGCCGCGTTTGCGATGCGATTTTTGATTCAGTACACGATGGCCATCTCGGCGTTTTGGATCGAGCGGGCCAGCGCTCTGTTTAACCTGTGGTTTTTGTTCTATATCTTTCTGTCTGGCATGATTGCTCCGCTGGAGGTGTTTCCGTCTCTCGTACGGCAGGTCGTGCTGTGGACGCCTCTGCCCTATCTCGTTGATGTACCAGCCAATATTCTGCTGGGCAGACCGGTGAACTGGTTGCAAATGATTGTGGTGTACGTGGTGTGGGGCTCAGTCTTGTTGGTGATGAATCGCTGGTTCTGGCATCGAGGACTGAAACAGTATTCCGCAATGGGGGCTTAGGACATGGTGGCAGCAATCATGCGCTACTGTCGGGTGCTTGGCTTGTTTTGGGGAGCAGGGCTGGCGGCGGAGATGGAATACCGCGCTAATTTCATCGTGGCTAGTCTGAGCAGCTTGGGAAATCTGGCTGGCAGCATCTTCAGCCTGTATTTGTTTTATCGAACTGACTATACGTTTCAAGATTGGCAGTGGGAAGAAGCCCTGGTGGTGTTGGGGATTTTCACCATTTTGCAGGGGTTATCCAATACGTTTTTGGCCCCCAACCTCAACAAAATCGTGCGCCACGTGCAAAACGGTACCCTTGACTTTATTTTGCTCAAGCCGATTAGCAGTCAATTTCAACTGTCGTTTCGCGCGCTGTCCCCTTGGGGATTTCCCGATTTGTTGTTCGGTATTGGCATTGTCTTGTTTGCGGGCGATCGCTTGGAGGTATCCCCCTGGGTTTACATTACCGGCGTGCTTCCTCTACTCTTCGGCATCATCAGCCTCTATAGCTTGTGGTTTATCTTGGGGGCCACCAGCGTGTGGTTTGTGAAAATCTACAACGTGACAGAAGTGTTGCGAGGATTGTTGGAGGCCGGACGGTATCCAGTAGTAGCTTATCCAGCTATCTATCGCGTGTTTTTCACGTTCGTGATTCCCGTCGCGTTCTTGACGACCATTCCAGCGGAAGCAATTGTGGGGCGAACGGAGGTGAGCTGGACGTTAGGCTCGGCAGTGTTGGCGGTTGTATTGTTGGCGATCTCAAATCGTTTTTGGCGATTTGCGCTGCGCTTCTATACGAGTGCTTCCAGTTAGCGCTGAAATGATTTGAATGTGTGGGGTAGCCAAGATCGATGAATGTATTGCTGGTTCACGGATTGGGGCGATCGCCGCTGTCGATGCTGCCGTTGGTTGCCCCGCTGAAAGACGCGGGACATTCCGTCGAGTTCTTTGGATATGCAGCGTTTGCAGACTCTTACGATCGGATCGCGGGCCGATTGCAGCAGCGGCTACTGCGCTTATCTCGCGTCGATGATTATGCCGTGGTAGGACATTCTCTAGGGGGACTGCTAGTCCGGTCGGCATTGGCTAAAGGAGACCTGGCACCACCTCGTCACGTCTTTATGTTAGGAACGCCCAATCAGTCTCCACTTATGGCGCGATTTGCTTGGCAGTGGCTGTTGCCGTTTCGATGGTTTGCTGGGGATTGCGGCCATAAGTTGGCCACTATTGATTGGTATGCAACCCTTGATGAACCCAAGTTCGCTTATACGACGATCGCCGGGACGGTGGGGTTGACTGGAAATTGGAGCCCCTTTGCCGGACACATCAACGATGGATTGGTTGGGGTGAATGAAGTCGCCATTTCGGCAGGTGAACGCCCGCTAGAAGTTCCTGCCATTCATACGTTTTTGATGGGTCATCCTCAAGTACAGCGGACAATTCTCGATACTCTGAATCAGGCTTAGGAGTGTGTACATGATTAACAATGAGCAACATCCTCTGGCCTGGGCATTGTTGTTGACAGAGCTCGAGGATACTGGCGAGCATTTGACCCATCTCATCGACCAGATGTCATCCAATAGTCGGATCGACCTTGAAGACTACAGAGTCACTGTTAGACATATATACCAGCACCTCAATCGAGCCTGGAACGCTAGAAATTGTCTGGATACTATCAATGAATCAGAGTGGTGGATTCACTCAATGTTTCCAGAAGACCTAGAGCTGATGCATGATGGCAGCTAACGTGGAAAATATAGCAGTGGCCACACCAATGCGGACATTTCAGTTACGGCTATCCCTGATGATGCTTAGAAACTTTTGTCCTAACTGAAATGGCAAATGCTATATTTCGTCGGCAAGCTAGCACTGTGTTGACTCACTCATCTGGATCTGGATCTGTCAGTGGATTGCAGTGGTCGTTAGAACTAGACTACAGAGTCAGAAAAAGCACAGAAAATGAACTCATTAGCCCGCAATACGAACGTTGCTGAATAGGGCAAATTCCCTAAAATGTCGTTTAAAACTCTATCCCTACGCCCCGAAAAAGTGTTATGACGGGGTGAATGTGACGTAATCGTGGAATAGCTTTTCTGCAGATTGTTGGGCGAAGGATAGCGCATGGGACAGATCGTAGACATCTTTAGAGCTGGTGGCGTGGTCATGTACCCGCTGGTTTTGTTTTCCATTATTTCGATCGCGCTCATGCTAGAACGCTGGGCCTTCTGGTGGAAACTGAGGCAGCGTCAGCCCCGACTAGTGCGGGAAGTAATGAACCTGTACCGCCGTAATCCCAGAGCGGCTCTGTTTAAGCTGGAGCAGAATGCCGATCTGCCCATTGCCAGAATTTTTCTGGCCGGGGTCGAGATTGACCGAGCCAACCCTGAGGAATTTCGACTGGCCCTCGAAGCCGCCGTGGCAGCAGAGATGCCCCTGCTGAAGCGATTTACCACCGTATTCGACACCATCATTACTCTGTCTCCCTTTTTAGGGCTGTTGGGAACGGTGTTGGGTCTGATCGGGATTCTGTCTTCGATCGATCTGGGTGACATTGGTGGCACCAGTACGATTGGTGTGGGTGAGGGTATTGCAGAAGCTCTGACTTCTACTGCATCCGGTCTAGTCGTGGCAATTGTGACCCTGCTAATTTCCAATATCTTCAGATCGTTTTACGTGCGCGAGATGGCTCAGATTCAGGATTTTGGCGGCCAGCTGGAGCTGCAGCACCGCCGCCGTTACGAGCTGGGCTTCCCTGAAGATCCCTTGCCCCAGCAGTCAGCCTCCTATCCCCAGCAACCGCAGCCTTTGGCCTAGGTATTCTGAAGGGTTCTCAGTCATGGGAGCCTTTTTTGATGAGGCCTACAGTCTTCTCGCTAGAGTTTCAGAACCACTCAATCCATGCGCATCCCTCAAGAGCCTGCCCAGCGCGCCGATATCAACATCGTGCCGCTGATCGATATTATTTTTTGCATCCTCGTGTTCTTCATCGTGGCCAGTTTGGTGCTGACCCGTGCGGAGGGATTAGATGTCAATCGCCCCTCAGCATCCGAAGCTGTCCCTCGCACTCAGCCTGCTGTTACCGTTAGCATTACGGAAGCAAACGAAATTGCTGTGAACCAGGATATTGTCGCCCTTGAAGAGCTAGTGGCGGCAATTGAAGCGGTGTTAGCAGAGAACGCAGGAGAGGAGGGCGAGGATGGTGAAGACGGTGAAAATGCCGATGTGTCGAACCGCCTTGTGCTACTGAATGCCGATCTAGCTTTGACCCACGGTGATGTGGTAGCGGTGATGAACGAGCTGAGCAAGTTGCAGGATGTCACTCTGGCGATCGCTGCCAAGAGCACGGAAGAGTAACGCTATCCTAAGGCTGCGATCAGCTCTCCTAGAGATTTTTGAGGAGCATCTGGTTTAGCCACAATCTCCAAAATTGTGTTCCGAGCTGATGGCTCGAACAAAGCATCGACACAGACCTTGGCTACTTTGGCACGTGGAATGCTGCCTTCGAATAGAGTGTCGGCGGGGGCAAGCATGATATTGTCGGCGTTGTCTTCGTTTTTGAGACCGCCGGGCCGAACAATCGTGTAGGTTAAGCCGCTCTGCTGAATGTAAGACTCCGCTTGCTGCTTCCAGTACAGCACCAGCCAGAACAGATTGAGGGGATGTAGAAACTTTGAGACGCACAAGGATGACACGATCGCGAAGTGATCTACCCCTCGTGCTTTACAAGCGTCTACCAGGTTTTTCGTCCCCAGGTAATCCACCTGGAATGGGCCTGTGGGGTTGAAACTGGGTCGGGCGCCGGTGGCACAGATCAGTTGCTTAGCATCGCCGATCGCCGCTTCTAGACCCGAGCGATTGCCCACATCTGCGACGGCAATCTCGATGCCTTCAGGGAGCACAGTGGCTGCAGAGGAGCGATCGCGAACAATGGCTCGGACAGGGATCTGGCGAGAGACTAATTCTCGAACAATGCGTTGGCCCGTTTCACCTGTTGCCCCCACCACACAAACTGTCATTGCAAGCCTCAGCGATTGTTACCGCTTTCAATGTACTTCGGGTTGCAACTAAAACCTGAGTGATTGAGAGTACGTGGGAGCTGTCTGGCCATGAGAGGTATAGAGCTGGTGGGAGAAACCATGATGCCTAAATACTTTATGGGTCTGGATTGGCTTCAGAATCCGCGAGCTGATTGGTGGAGTTAGCCTGAGAATTATTCTCCTCGCTGGATACAGAGGGATGGTCGGGCGCTAGGTGGCCGTTGCTGGATTGCCCGGTGAGTAGCTGCTCCAAGACGGCAGTCGTGCGGATATTGATATCCCGTTGGGGAAAGGGAATCTCGATTGCCTCCTTACGAAACTCGGCATCAATGGCAAAGTTGAGATCGCTCACGAGCTTAAATTGATCGGCTGGCCGCAGCGTCCACACCATCAGATCGAAGTTTAGAGACGAGTCGCCGAACCCCTTGAAGAACACCTGAGGAGCAGGGGACTTGAGGACTCTGGGCTGATCTGAAGCAACCTTGAGCAAGGCGTACTTAACCGTCTCGGTATCGGAACCATAGGCCACCCCCACCGGAATATGAAGGCGACAGCGCGAGTCACGATAGCTCCAACTGACAACGTTTTCCTCCATAAACCTGGAATTGGGCACGATCACGTTGATGCTGTCGAGGGTGCGGACAATGGTGGCCCTGAGGTTAATGTGTTCGATGGTGCCCTGCAGACCGTCTACATCGACGAAATCTCCCACCTGAATGGGCCGCTCGAACAGCATGACAATGCCGCTGATAAAATTTCGGCTGAGATTTTGCAAGCCAATACCAATACCCAAACCGACAGCACCAGTGGCGATCGCTAGCGACCCCAAATCAATCCCGATCAAGGGCAGGGCAATGAGTATCCCCAATGCTGTCACCAGATACTTGAGCACAATGGATATAGACTCTCGCGAACCGACATCCTCAATCAATCGGGATAAGAGCTGCTGCTTGATGCCATCGCTTAACCGTCTGGCAGCAGTGAAGATAAAACTCGCCAGTACGATAAAGGCCGCGATGCTAAGGGCCGATACGCTGCTATTGGGTAACAGGGGTCGATTGAATACCGCCCACACCGCCACGAGAGCTAGCGATACTCGCTGGTATAGCTGTTGTTGAAACACCGCCAGAATGGGCAGCACGCTAAGAGAAAAGTGGATCGCTGATGCTGCTACCAGCAGCCGCAATGCCCACTTGCAACAGCTAGCCCCAAGGTCAATCAAGAATTCCCAATTCTGACTGGATTTGGCTGCCACTCGCCGTTGCATGTACCGCACTGCGCGATCGCTCAGCTTCGTGAGGATGTACGCCATCGCCCCAATGGCCGCAGCAGAAATAACGCCGAGGGCGATCGACAGGGGTTGCCTGCGCTGTTGACGAGCCCGTTCTAAGTCCCATTCTTCTCGCAGCACGGGCTCTAATCGTTGCGCCCATTCGCGCGTGATGCGGCGGGCCTCGGCCACCGTGACGTCTGCTGGCTCGATATCACGTGCTGCAGCCACATCGCTACGGGTGACGGTAAGTAGATCGATGCTGGTGTCCGCGCCTGGAGACTCATTGCGCTCCGATAAGCGAATAATGTGCTGTCCGTTAGGGTCAAACTCCGCTGTGACGCGAGGTTCGCGAATACGACCGTTCGCATCCGGTTTGAAAAATTCGCTGATACGAATGGTGACTAAATCCGCTCGATCTTGGCCGGAAAATGCTGCAAACGGCTGGAGGGCAAATATCTGTCTATCTCCCACTGTTACGTAACCGCTGTCATTGCCCTCAGCGACTGAGGTCTCGCGGTCTACTGCGGCAGGAGTTGTCGATGACTCTTCGCTTGGTGCAGATCTATCTGAGGAGGAGTCGGGGCCAATTGTACCCGAGTTGCTGGGTGCAGCTTCATCCTCTGGTTCGGATTCCTGGTTGGAAATGGGCGGGACTCCGGCAGCGATAAGCTCTGACTTTCTGCTGGCCCAGTCGGTGGAGATCTTTCTAAGAGGAGCGGGGGCGGATGGGCTAGGAACCTCGATTACGGGAGACAGTGTAGTAAAGGACTGTGCTGGCGAGCGGGGAATTGCTGCTACTCCCGGTATGAATACCAGCAGGCCAGAGACTGTGCACGAGAGCAGTAGCATCACCCATCTGTGTCTGAGATGCCGGCCACTTCGAAAAACTTTGACGATTGAACCCAACGTTGGCACCATGATTTGCCTGTTCAGCTCAAGGGGTTTACAGCACAAGAGCGTTGCAGCTAGAGGAGATGGGTAGCAGCCGTCGCCTGAGATCGAACAAATCGCTGCAAGCTCCGTAATGCAACATTGAGGCCAATCTGTAACGGCAACAGCGACACTGCCTCCACGTGCAGTTGTACCCAACCCTCTCCCCAGCGCCACTCATTCCACCCGTCAATGGCTCCCCAGAGTGCTAGCTCCATTCGGTTGTCGTCCAGCGATCGCACCTGATGCCCAATCCGAGCAGGCCCCAAACGAGAATAGAACTCGGCCCCTTCATTCAGTCGTTCTGGACAGCCAGCCTCCAACTGCTGGGGCCAAACCCACTGGCGCAACAATTGGGTTTCCGTGAGATACAGACTCAATTGCTCGGTTGATGCATCTACAGCTACTCTGACCGTTGCCGATTGCAGTCGTCCAAACATACCTGTCCTTACCCTAGATGTTGCCAGCATAGTCTCTCTACCCATTCTGCAGCGTTAATGTGCGAGCAACGACCCTGACATGATGAGCTCGGGCCGTAAAGTGCAACGCCAGCATTGACAGCTCACCTTAGGTGGAGCTAAGCACGAAAATGATGCATCAATTGATACGACCGGTACGGAATTTTCCACAAAACTTTTGCGGTGATGGAAAACTTTTCTAACGGGACAATCCACATCCTTTCCCCAGCTTTTCCCCAAGCTTTCAAATGGTTTTCCCAAGGTTTTCCACACCTTTCCACAGGTTTTCCACAGGCTTACTACGAGTCGATCTGCATTAGAGCAATTTCTGGGGAAAACTTGCGGTTTGTTTTTCCAGGGAATTCAAATGTAAAGAAAGATGCCTGAAATAATCTATATCCTTTGAATGCATCATTGAAGATATAAGGGTTTTGAATGCTTTTGCGTCGATGCACCCCGTTGACAGACCTTGTAAGGTTGTGGAAAAAATAAGTTCCGCACCAAAAGAGCAGCCAAAAAGTCGATTGAATTTCACACAAAATTAATGAGCAAAAATGCTGGCTGTGGAAAACTGATTGTGGGTCAGAACGCTAGAGAAAAATACCTAATCCGAAAGTAAGGCTATCTCCGTAAACCGCCAACACTTCTAAACCAGGAGAATGGAAACACATGAGTACAACCGTCAGCATCTTGACCGAGGTTCCTGAAGAGCTTGTTGAAACGTTGCAGTCATATTTGGCTAGCCATCCCGATTGGGATCAAGATCGAGTCTTCACGGCTGCTCTATCGCTGTTTTTGCTCCAGAGCGGGAATACCGATCGCCGTGCCGCCCGTGTTTATCTGAACAGCCTGTTTCAGCGCTCCTAATCGCTTTGTTAGCCTCGAGCCGGTTCAACTCATTGAATTCTTGATGATTGAATTCTTGATGCATATGGCGGGACGCGCGTAACGCGAGATATCCCGTCATTTTTTATGTCACGACGCCCTCTGACTCTACTACTCACAACAACAACTATTCGAAGCATCTGTTCGATCCCGAACTGGATCGGCTCTTGCGAGTCAGAGGTGCCATCAACCATGTTTCTCGCTGTGCTCATATGGCTGCTATGACGCCCAAGCTAACTAGCAAGTCCGAGCGACTCCTAGAAAGAGCGATCGCTGCTGGAGCTGCTCATGCAGAGGTGTATTGGGCTGCATCGACAACTCGACAAGTGACGTTTGAAGGAAATCGCCTGACTCAAGTGGACACTGTCGAGTCGCAGGGCATGGCGCTGCGGGTGTGGCGGGAGGGTCGGTGTGGCTTGGCAGTGGCTTGCGGTCCGGTGGATGCTGAACTGCTGGTGGAGAAGGCGCTAGCCCTCAGCCAGTTGGGGCAATTGGGGGATATTGAGTTGAGCGATCGCTCTCCAGTCTCTTGGGAGATTGAGCCGTTTGAGGTGAGCACCGAAGTACTGGTGGAGATGGGGCGCGACGGAATTGCGCGCCTGCGCGAGTTGCAGCCGGATGCACTCTGTAATGGCGAGCTGAGCTGGGAAACCTCGACCCTCGGTCTGTTGAACTCTCGGGGGATGGACTGCCAGTTTGCGGACTACAGCACTGATGGCTATCTCGGAGTGGAGTGGGTGCGTGGGGATGACTTCTTGGAGGTAGATGCCGGACAGTCGATATCCCCCCGCCCCGGACAGCCAGCATCGACGCGGGGGCTAGAGGTCGAACGTTGGGTGGAGGCGATTGCGCGGCGCTTGCGCTGGGGGACTGACGCTGTAGAGATCGCTGGCGATTGCTATCCCGTTATTCTGCTGCCTGCTGCTGCCGAGTTAGTGCTGGATTCTGCTGTGGCTGCGCTTGATGGTCGGCAGTTGGCACGGCGATCGTCCCCTTGGTGTGACAAACAAGGGGAGCAGGTTATGTCCTCGTTGCTGTCGTTGTCTCAGCGCCCGCTATTAGGACCGTTTGGGGTGCCGTTTGATGATGAAGGGGTGTCTACCCAGGCGGTGGACTTTGTGCAGGATGGCGTAATGCAGCGTGGGTTTTGCGATCGCCGCTTTGCCCGGAGGTTGCAGGTGACACCCACCGGTAACGGGTTTCGCCCTGGGCTGAATCACTATCCTGAACCGGGGCTGGTCAATCTGGTGTTGACGGAACCGTCCGTTTCGTTCTCGCAACTGCTGGCACGAATGGGGACAGGATTGTTGGTGGAGCGCGTGATGGGAAATTTTGGAGAGCTGTCGGGGGAGTTTTCTGTGACGGTGGAGCTGGGATATTGGGTGGACGGTGGCGAGGTAATGGGACGGGTGAAAGATGTGATGCTGGCTGGCAATGCGTACACCGCGTTGAATGCGGTGGAGGGGTTGGGGGCTAGCCCGGATGGTCTGGCGCACGCTGGCAGGGACTGGGCTGGAGCGTACTGCGTACCGTTGATGTTGGTGGAGGAAATGTCGGCGATCGCCCGCTACTAAAACCCGCGATAATTGCGAGCCTCCTGCTTTCGGCAATGCTTAGCGGAGGCACCGCTCGTCCGATCGTGTTTTTGGCTCTTTGGGTACTTGCAGAGTTGGCAGTTCATCTCTACATGTCTGCCAACGCACACTCCATGACGCATCACACACGTCTTTGGTTAACGACCCACTAACAAAACACTGACGAAAGGTTTGTGTCGATGGGACAACTTGCTAAAATTATTCGAGATTGATAATCGTTATCATTCGCATCCAATGTTGGAAATCCAATCCCTATCCGTCCACTACCGAGGGGTACTAGCGCTGGAAGATATTTGCGCGACATTGCCTGCAGGAAAGATGGTGGCGGCAATTGGTCCCAATGGAGCGGGAAAAAGTACGCTGCTTAAAGCCATGTTGGGCTTGGTACCTACCAATACCGGGCATGTGCTGTTCAATGGACGTCCTCTATTGAGGCAGCGGCGACGGGTGGCTTATGTACCGCAGCGATCGCAAATTGACTGGGACTATCCCACCTCTGTCTCGACCGTGGTGATGATGGCACGCACGACAGCGATCGGGTGGTTGAAGTGGGCCGATTGCCAGCAGCGGGACATCGTGCGCGAAGCGTTGGAACGGGTGGAGATGTGGACGTTACGCCACCGCCGCATTGGGGAGCTATCGGGTGGGCAGCAGCAACGGGTCTTTGTGGCACGGGCTTTGGCGCAACAGGCAGATTTATTTTTGATGGACGAACCCTTGACTGGTGTGGATAAAAAGTCCGAGGGGATTATTTTCAACCTCCTGGATGAATTGAGGGAGCAGGGCAAAACGATTGTGGTCTGCAGCCACGAATGGGGGGAGGCTCTGAACCGCTACGATCGCCTCTTGCTGCTCAATCGCCGTCTGTTAGTCTGCGACAAACCTCAGGCTGTGATGACAGCGGATAATATCCAACGGGCTTACGGCACTGCCATGCAGGCGGGTTGCTGTGAAGGCCATCAATGCCAGGAACCGACGTTGCTGGGATCTCGGTGATAACGACTAGCAGGCAGAGTAGATAGATCGTCGCTCGAATCAGCAACGTTGATTCACATGGCTATCGGGAAAACGTTTGGGGAGATCGTGGAAGATCTCCCCAAACCAGCCGTGAACGAGAGTTCTTCTAACAAGCCGTTTAGTGGTGGCAATTGCATCCCGAATGGGCACAGCCTGTAGAACCATCGGCATGTCCAGTAGCGCAAGCATCGCTGCAGTAATGCTTGCCATCTTTATCCACAGCCGAGCTGATATCTACGATGCACAAGCAAGACTCACAGGCACATTTCATTTGAGTAACGGTGGCCATTGGATTTTCTCCTGTCAAATATCTGAACAAGCTTTCATATGTTCAAGCATAACATCGGAGTATGTATTCAGATACTGTAGATATGAAGTCGTACTTCTCCGCGATGGTTGCTCACAACACTTCAGTTCATCAGACGGCTCCGGATGAGAGCGATCGCCCTTCTGCTCAATTGCAGTGCGAACAACCTTGTTCTACAGACGAAATCCTTCACAGCCAAGAGAGCGATCCCCCACTCACCATGTCTAAAGCCCAGAGGATGGCTGAATTTTTTGGGGTGTTAGCAGATCCCAATCGGCTGAGGTTACTGTCGGTTATGGCGAAACAGGAATTGTGCGTATACGACTTGGCGGCACTCGTCGATATGTCCGAATCGGCTGTATCCCATCAACTAAAGACTTTGCGAACCATGCGGGTGGTGCGCTATCGCAAACAGGGCCGCAATGTTTTCTATACCCTCGACGATAGCCACATTCTCGAACTCTACCAAACGGCTGCCGAGCATTTGGATGAATGAACCGCCCTGGCAAAGG
This sequence comes from Cyanobacteria bacterium J06642_12, assembly GCA_039817825.1. GTDB lineage: Bacteria > Cyanobacteriota > Cyanobacteriia > Thermostichales > PCC-7336 > PCC-7336. The sequence goes on from JBCBVA010000032.1 coordinate 13,566, forward strand.
AACAATTTTAGGAAGCTCTGATGGGAAAGGATTTATATGAAAGTCCTCCACAAGCTGAGCCTGTGGAGGACTTTCTCCAAAATAGGTGAAGAAATAGGTTTAAGAACCAGCTTCCACCAAGGTCTTGGCAGACTCTTCTTCTGATGGAAGAGGACCTAACTTAACTCCATCAGGATAATATTCCCAACCATCTCTGATTTTGATGTCTTTATCCCAAGGCAGCTCATACTTTCCTTCCGCTAAGTCCTTCACCCATGTCAGGTAATTTTCGCGTCCTCCACCAGGTTTACCCACATATCCCCGACAACCAACATTGAAGATATTGTTTTCCAGAGCCCAGTTCTTGCGAGCTTCATCCACCATTCTTGGGAACAACTCGGCTGTTACTATTTCCCAAGGATTGCGATGGCCTTGCTGAATTACATTGCCATCGTAGTTGCAAACAGTTCCTTCGCCAAAGTAGTAGAAGACACCATCGTAGCCAGCCAAGTTAACAGAGATGGTGTACATCAAGTTTTGCCAAGCATTCGTCTGATTTGTCAATATCCACTGATCGTTGACCTGAGTTGAATACCCAGAGATGCGTATGTAAACATTGGCTCCTTTGTAGGCAGCTTCGCGTGCTAACTCAGGGAACATTCCATCGTGGCAAATACAGACTGCAAGCTTAGATCCCTTTGGACCATCACATACAGGCATTCCATAGTTTCCTGGATACCAAGGTTCAATTGGCACCCAAGGTTGAAGTTTGCGATAGTGGAGGGCGATTTCTCCCTCATCATTGATGATGATTGCAGTGTTAAAGGGAGGCAGTCCAGGCACGTCATTTTTCTCCATAAGAGAAAAGACTCCCCAGACTTTGTTACGAACACAAGCTTCTTTAAATTGTTCGATTTCTGGACTATCTATAGTCAAAAGCATTTCGTCGTATGTCCAGATTTTTGTATTCAACCCTTGAGTTGAATACTCAGGCATCACAATAAGATCTAGGCCAGGATAACCCGCTTTAGTGTTATCAACTGCCTTACAAATTTGTTTGACCTGAGTTTGAATATCTTCTGGGCCGGTTATGACTGGAACCGGGTACTGAATCATAGCAACTAGCAAAGACTCAGACCAAGAGCTGACGCTACCTGTACTACCCATATGGAATATCTCCTAAAAGAGATGCTTTTATGGCAAGAATCTTAGGCAATCAGCTCGGAGGACAAGGTATACGTAAGCACAAAATGATAATGATTATCATTCCCGTTCTCATTTCTGGTGCCGACTTGTTCTCCTAGCCCTGTACGGGAGGTCTTTGTTTGCTTGAGGTTTAATAACCTTTATCCTCAATCTTTCTCTCACTCCCACTACTCGGGGAAGAGAGCAAGAGTCCCCCAACCCCGCTATCCCATCCATTGAGGCGTAGTGTAATTGTTAAGGGTTCTGGTAAATTGCTCCGCTTTCTCGAACGCTGGTCACAATCGCACTCATGAGGCAGTCCAAAGAGCAAAACTCGTCAACGATAGTGAATCCTTTGCAAGTATTTGGGATAGCCTACGCAAAAAAATTCCCGCCGGAACACCATCCTGGCGGGAGCCTGTGCTTTCTTCAATTTTTACTGGCTGTTAGAGCCGTCAATCATCAAGATGGGGGTAACTGAAATGGCAGAAGCATCATCTGCTTCAAAGGAGAAGTCGGTTGATATGGGTAAGACGTCTTAACGCGCTCCCTTCTAGACAAGTAGAACGACCTAATGGGGCCGTAAGGGAACTTGATGATGTCGCACCATATCTAACAGTTGTGGCTGAAGTGGAGATCCATCGCGTACCTGTTTCACGGCACTGATGCAGGTGCTACAACTGCAACCAAATCTAGATAGCGCAGCTTCTTGCTCTTCAATGCTGCAGCTCAATGCTGGGGACGATGGATCTTCTTGAGCGAGAACTGCACCCGATGCTGAGATAGAAGAAAACTCTACTACTCCACGGCTGGCATCCGATGCAAACACAGGAGTATGCAGCAGAACCCAACCGAGCGAGCTACTGAGAAGGGCTAAAGACAGTTTTCGCATTATTGAAAAAAATGAAACCACCACTGGAGCTATGTTATCCAAGTTTTTCATTGCGGGAACCAAATTCAATTCTACAATTCCCCGAAAACTACTGTCAGTGACATGAGTATTTCGAAAACCGCCATTCAAGGCTATCGCGATGTTTCGTCGTGCTCCAAGGGTAAAGAGGGCAGCCCCATCTTGTCCTTACCGCAATTAGCTATTCGTCTCATCACCTCAAATCACAAAGGGATTTTTAGGTTCTCTGTTGGCATGTCAATGGGTTGGCAATTTCGATTCCACTCCGTCGCGAGGCTCCATCCCGCCCCTTCGTGGTCTCTTGTAATTGTCGAAGAAGTATTGGGGCTAAGCGACCAGATATTGGTAGATCGAGACCCCATGAGAGAAAACGCGACATGGAAATGTTGCGCTATGTGAAGTATGGTGAGAATGATTATCATTCCCGAGAATGAGCTGTTCGATTGGTCTGTTCGGCTTCGGAATTTGGGGGCGTCAAATTTCTGGCATTGTTCCTCAACACCTTGAAGCTGGCTCTGTATCGAACGCGCAACACACTTCGATTGAGAGAGTTAAACAGGGTTCATAACAGCTTTTTGCTTGATGCAATTGTTTGTTCTGTTGTGGATGCATCTAGTTGACTAACCCAGCCGAAGCCTAGACAACGTCAATCAGTCACCCAACAAACAATGACAATTTCGATCACTCCTGATTCCATTCGCAACGATGACCTGTTGGAATCCGCTCACCCCCAAATAACCACGCAGGAAATGGAGCAAGCGGTTCGAACACTGCTTCTAGGGTTGGGGGAAGATCCAGACCGTGAAGGTTTGGAGAATACGCCCAAGCGCGTTGTGAAAGCATTGAAATTTCTGACCTCTGGCTATCAGCAGTCCGTGGATGAATTGCTGAACGGTGCAATCTTTCACGAAAATGCCGATGAAATGGTGCTTGTGCGAGATATCGACATCTTTAGCTCCTGCGAGCACCACATCTTGCCAATTCTGGGACGGGCTCATGTTGCCTATATTCCTGATGGCAAAGTGATTGGTTTGTCGAAGATTGCGCGGATTTGCGAAATGTACGCTCGCCGCCTGCAGGTGCAAGAGCGGCTGACGGGTCAAATTGCTGACGCATTGCAAGGGTTGCTGAAGCCTCAGGGGGTTGCTGTTGTGGTTGAGGCTAGCCACATGTGTATGGTGATGCGGGGCGTACAAAAGCCAGGGTCTTGGACTGTCACTAGCGCGATGCGAGGGGTATTTTCTGAGGATGCTCGTACTCGACAGGAGTTTATGGGATTAGTGAACCAACCCGCTAAGTTGCGCTAACTACCAAGTTTCGCTAGCTATTTATCAGCGCCATTACCAACATGTTCTGGACGGTAATGGCGCTGTCTTCTTGGAGAAACTTCTCTACTGCGAGCCGCTCTGGAGGTAGAGAGTCTGGGTATGACTCAGAGCTCAAAAAATTTTTGACAAGACAGCCTCTGTTCAGACACTGAGATGCACTTAAACCCGTCTCACCCCCGGATTGCCGATCAATGCAGGCACAATTCGGTTACTAGCCAACCGACCACCAAACAGATTGCGGGCAACAGGACCAATGCGGAGTGCGGCGGCTCCGCCCATGACAAAGAGATTGCACCCCGGCCAGCGAAGGTACTCATCCAAGAGAGGCATTCCATTGACCGTCGTGCATGGAAATTGAGATCGGATCTCGGATAGAAGGTTCCACTGGTCTACATTCAGTTGGTTGCCAGTGGCCAGCCAGATGCGATCGATCGCCTGATGGGCAATACAAGAGTGATGCTCAGGAAGATTGCACTCCACATTCCAAGCCGTCCCTTCCCACCGAGCCCGCTTCACTTCGCAGCGCTCGTAAAACTCTAGCTTGTGCTCGTGTGAATGTCGCCGCAAACGTGTCAGCACCTCTGGGGTAAGCGACCCTCCATTGCGGGCCTCTTGCATCATTTGCCAGCGCTGAGTCCAGTCTGATTCAGCGTGGAAGTGTTTCAAATATTTTGGTCCTAACCACCCAGGATCGGTGTCGAACAGCTTCTCGTAAAACTCTCGCCGCGCCATCATCATGACGGTTGCCCCGCGCGCGATCGCCCCCAATGCCAGATGGCCGCTGGTCAGTCCGCTGCCCACAATTAGAATTCGTTCTCCAGCCAGCTTGAGGGACTGTAAATCGACATGCTGAGAATGTAGCAACCGCTCGGCGGGGTACGGGGAAGGAATACGGGAGCCCCAATCCGGCAGATGCGGTGCTCCTCCTCCCATCGCTAGCACAACCCTCCTGGCGTACATGCTGCGGCCATCGGCCATCACCAGGCGAAAGCGCTGCTTTTTCCATACAGAGCGACAGGGCTCGATGCTGATTACCCGAGCAGGAACGACTTTCTTAGCTAATTCCCAACGCTCGATTGTATGGTGACAAAACTCTCGAAACAAAGACGTCCCCGGAAGATCGTAAGGGGGAAATAATTCGTCAGGACGACCAACAGCAAACGACCGCAGGGCGTGGGGATTGGGGTCGGGGTGGTGGACGGCGGGCGATCGCAAATGAGGGATGTCCATCGCTGCGAATTGATGGTGCCACTGCTGCATCCACCCTCCAGCAGGATCGAACACCAAAAACCGATCATGCATGGATTTCTTCTTCTGGATCAAATGGGTGGCTAAGGTTAAGGCTTGAGGCCCCGCCCCCACAATGGCGATATCAATTGACTCGGGTAGATCTGTCGATTTCTGTAAATCTGTCGTTGTAAATGATGGTTGCTGATGGCGATCGGCGATTGACTGAACCATTGACAGGACTTTATTTCCAGAGAAGAATGAGAATCATTCTCATAGTATCTCCTGGCAATAATTCTGCTACTTCGCGCTGTCAGCTGAAGTTTGTTATCTTCCACCAGTCGACGTTTATCGGGATGCTGATGACTCACGCGTCAATTGTTGCTGTAGCTGGCCCCTCCGGTGTCGGAAAAACCACTTGGATCGCTCAATGTCTCAGTGAGGCTAGCCAGCCAGCCATATACGTGCCTGCGGGACGTGGAGATATTTCTGTTGAGCTGGCCTACATTGGCTATCGGTTTCCTCGTGTCCGTGTGGTGGATGAGAAACAGTTGTCGCATCTCCTGGATACACTCAGCGAGCCCACTGTCGTTTATGTCGAACTAGACTTTTCTCTAGATTTGCAATTGCCACTGCCAATGCAGGAGTCCAGTCGCCGAGTGGCGATCCTGCCCTCTTCTCTGAAGGATTCTAGATGGCATGCCTGGGCGGACGAAATGGTGCCAGGAAATGAAATTGCAATTTTCGATCCAGCTAAAATGCCGGACTTGTGGACTATGTCGCTGGCGGGTCAGGTGTTTGACGCCCCCAGTTTGGATGACATCACGAACGAACTGACGGGGGGAGCCTACGGCAAGGTCCATCGGATGAAGGGGATGTTCGAGTTGCCGGATGGCCGCTCATTTCATGTCGATTTTGTTGAGGGGCTGGACGGCCTAGAATATGCCGAATTAAATCTGCCGCGTTGGTTGGACGGGAGACCGCAGCGTTTTAGCGGTATCGAGGTAGTGGGGTGGAATCTAGAGGGCGAGACCGTTGCTCAAACTCTGTTCGATGGTTGTCTCTCAGATGAGGCGATCGCCCATTATCAGCATCAGTACAAGTCTTTAGTTCCTGAAGCAGCAGCCCTATGAAACTTGCAGTTATCTCTTGCATCCACGGCAACTACGAAGCGCTCAATGCCGTCCTGTCCGACATCGATGCCCACCATGCCGAGAAAATCTACTGCCTGGGGGATTTAGTCGGGTATGGCCCACATCCGAATGCGGTTGTAGAAATGATTCGCTCCCTCGACATTCCCACCTGTCAGGGGTGTTGGGATGAAGATATTGTGGATGGTTTGAATGCCTGCGACTGTAGCTATCCCTCGCAACTGGCGGAAAAACGAGGCAAGCTGGCTCACGAGTGGACCGACCGAGTCATTCATCCAGAAGTGCGAGAGTACTTGGCTGCCCTACCGTTGACCATCCGCGATGAAAATCTCTGCTTTGTGCATGGCAGCCCCAGCAGTCAGCACGAATATCTGTTGCCCAGCATGGATGGGTTTGCTGCCCTGGAGCGGGTGCTATCGGTAGATGCGGATGTGTTGTTCTGCGGACACACCCACGTTCCGTATGTGCGGACCTTGGATAACGGCGCTATTACTGTTCGCCTACAGCAACCCACTCGGCGATCGGGGGAGGCTGCAGCGCAGCAGTTCACCGCACCGCTCAAAACTATTATTAATGCGGGCTCGGTGGGGGAGCCTCGGCACGGGCGACCGAATGCAACTTACGTCTTGTACGACACTGACACCAGGCAGGCCACCTTGCGCGAGGTACCCTATGAGTTCACCAAAACCTGTATGGCCATTTTGGAAAGTGGATTGCCGCCTATCTTCGCCTGGCGTCTGGCGCGGGGGATGGAATTTGCAGAGCGGGCCGATGATCCCAGCCATGTGTGTCAGCGATAGCAGATCGGTATCAATAGCAGCGGATGGGCACTAAGGAGCATTCATGCACTGGGCAATTCTGAGTGGTATTGAAGGAAATCTACCGGCGTATGAGGCCGTACTGAAGGATATTCAGCGGCAGAACCATCGGGTCACCGAGCTATTCGTGCTGGGGGACAGTGTTGGCTTGAAGGGGGATAACCAGGCGGTGCTGCAACGGCTCAAGTCACCGAAGCCGGGGGAGCTAGCTCCTCAGGTGTGTATCGGCTGGTGGGAGGAACAATGTTTTAGCCTGCACGGACTCAGCGGATTGCCCGATGCACCGGAACTGATGGAGCGAGAGGGAGGAGATGCGGTGCAGGCTCTCTGGAAGTCACTGCCTCGGGAGTCGGTTCTGTGGTTGCGATCGCTTCACTTTGGCTTTCATGAATTGGACTGTCTGTTGATTCACGGCAGCACGGTTAGCTATGCCGACGAGCTGAACCCTCAGACCCCGGCCATTCAATTGTGCGATCGCCTGATTCGAGCGGATGCGAATATTCTGTTTTGCGGGCGATCGGGGCAGACGTTTGAATGCCAGGTAATCCCTCAGCAACTGCAATCGTCCATCACCACCCTAGATGGACTGCAAGAACCGGTGGAGCAGGGAAAAACACCCCGGCGTATTGTCGGTGTGGGGGCGGTGGGACGGACTCCAGGCTTGGCGACTTATACGCTCTACAACCCTGGGAGCGATCGCGTCACCTTCAATACGGTTCGCTATGGCAAAGTGCGTGGCTTTGCCCCTAAGGCAGCACTGTCATCCTGATCCGTGTCATTCTGATGAGCCGTGTCCTGATGGTTGTGTCTGGGGCTAACACCGTAATTGCCTAATAACCCCACAATCACTGCTGGGGAACAGTTTGGTCGACTGCTCCGTCAATGTAGAAATTCAACGACTGGTTTGGTATGTGACGGCCATCTACCGTTAGCGTTTGGCCAATCGATGGTGGATCGTGTGCCGGTACGGTACGTGTCACCGGCCCGAAGACAGGCCTGACTGTCTGAAAAATGGTGCATTGATTACAAACGGCTGGCAGAGAAGCTCGTCATAATGCCAATTAAATTTGACTGTTGCGACGCGTTACTGCGGTTTCAACGGTTGCAACACATTGTGTTGGCGGCATTGCGATGCCGAAAGATGACAGAACACCATAATTTGCACACATAGTGAGGGTCTATCGCATGGGCTTTGCAAAGACAGTATCGATCGCTGCTGGTCTGGCTGCTGGAATTGGAGCGGCTGGGATTGGAGTGGCTGGAATTGGACTATTAGCTCCGGAGGCGATCGCGCAAGTGCCCGACTTGGGTGGAGCTGAAATCACTGTCGGGTCTGACACGGCATATCCTCCGTTTGAATTTGTGGATGAATCGGGGGAGATCGTTGGGTTTGACGTTGACCTGCTAGATGCCATTTGCGAGCGGGCCAACTGCACCTCTACGTTTGTGACGGCTGGATTTGACGGCATCTTTGCGGCTCTGGCTGCGGGTGAGTATGAAGCGGTGGCATCGGCGGTCACCATTACCGAAGAGCGGTCTGAAGTGGTGGACTTTACTCGTCCGTATCTCAACGCCGGTCAAATCGTCACAGTGGCGGCAGACAGCGATATTGCTGGTCCGGACGACTTAGATGGCCTTAGCATCGGCGTCCAGTTGGGCACCACCGGAGACTTGGAAGCTAGCAACTACACCTCAGAGGGCAGCATTCAGCGCTATCAAACCATTGACTTAGCAATGGCTGCGTTGGCACAAGGAGATATTGATGCTGTGATTGCGGATGCCCCGACGTCGGCTGACATCGTTGCCAAAGAATTTGAAGGGGAATTGCTGCTGGTGGGCAGTCCGTTTACCACCGAGTACTACGGCATTGCCATTCAGAAGGAGACTCCCGAGATTGCCGAGGCATTTAATGCGGCGATCGCCGAGCTAGCTGCCGATGGCACCCTGGCTGAAATTGCCGAAACTTGGGGGATTCCGGCTGGTTCGGTGACCGACCTACCGGAGAGTGGTTTAGAGTAAACCCCGCTGGGCTCGGATGGGGCATAGGATGATTGCATTTATTTGCCCCTGACGAGTCCTTTCAGTCACACAAGCCCATGCAGAATCAACAACCGATTCCTAGACCTAGAAATCTGCTGACATCTGTCTTCAATCGCATCCCTCTGTGGCTAGTTCTCTTGGTAGGGCTAGCCATTGTTGTGTGTATCCAGGTGCTGGGTTCGCCCGATTCCCGCGATATTCTGACGGTCCTCTCCCGAGGGTTGGTGCTGACTCTGAAGATTTCGGTGACTAGCTACGTCTTGGCTTTGGCCATCGGGTTTATTGCAGGGCTGGGACGCGTGTCGAGCAATCCAGTGATTCAGGCGATCGCCACTCTGTATGTTGAGGTGATGCGCGGCATTCCGATTCTGGTGGTGTTGCTGTATACGGCGTTTGTAATTGCCCCCGGCCTGAGTAAGGCGATTGACACGCTTGCTCCGGCTGCAGAAGACCCGCAGGGACTGACTGCGTTGATGGCTGGTGTTATTGATGGCCTCAAGGGGGTGTTGCGGTCTAACTTTTGGCGGGCCACGATCGCCCTGGCTATCAGTTACGGTGCGTATTTAGCGGAGATTTATCGCTCGGGCATTGAGGCGATCGCCTCTGGGCAGCGAGAAGCCGCACGGGCGTTGGGCCTCAGCCAATTTCAAACCACGACGCTGATTGTGATGCCGCAAGCGTTCCGAATTATTTTGCCGCCTTTGGGGAATGACTTCATTGCGCTGATTAAGGACTCGTCGTTGGCCAGTGTGATTGGCTTGGCGGAGCTGACTCAACAGACGCGGTTTTACGTGTCGCGATCGTTTGACACCTTTGGTGGGTGGTCGATCGCGGCCTTGCTCTATCTCAGCATTACCTTGGTGCTATCGTTGGGCGTGCGACTGTTAGAGCGCTATTCCAAAGTGAAAGAGCGGTAGTTGTATGGCACTTGGCAGCTTTCAATGTTGCTTCAGACGCATCGGTAGGTGCCGGTTTCTGGCACCATAATGCTAAACGCGAGGTCTGTTGAGAGCCGCGATTGCCAATCCCACATTGCTTGTAATGGAAACACTACAGTCTCCTGATACGTTGGGTCTGCTTGCAGGAGCCTTAACGACGATCGCCTTTCTGCCGCAACTGATCAAAACCTGGCAGTCTCAGTCGGCGGAGGATGTATCGATTGGCATGTTTCTGTTATTCGGGGCCGGTGTAGTGCTCTGGGGAGTATACGGCTGGGAAATCCATGCGCTGCCGGTGATTTTGACCAATGTTGTGACATTTGTGTTGGCAGCAGCGATTCTGGTGCTCAAGATTGTGTTTGACCGGCGGGCTGCTCAGGCGGCAGCGGATGTTGCGATCGAGAATACTGCGGACGCTGCTTCACTTGAGGATGAAACCTCTGACGAGGCTGAGATCGAGCCCGTTCCTGCAGGGATGCAGAAGTAACTGCTACATCCAACCCATGAATGATTAGCGAAGGTCGCTGTTTTACCAGCGACCTCTTTGTTGTGTGAACGCCCGATTCTTGTGTGAAGGCATGAAGACGGGCGGTTATTTGATCACGAAGTTGACCAGCTTCTTGGGCACCACGATCGCCTTGCGTAGCGTCCCTTCCGCCAGGTACTTCTGGGCGGCGTCTGTGGCTTTTGCCAACTCCTCTTGCTGCTCTCTCGACACATCGGAGGGAGCCTCGAATTCACCGCGCCGCTTGCCGTTCACCTGAATCACAATGGTGACGCTGTCGGCAACCAGTGCATTGGCATTGGCAGTGGGCCAGGTGCTGGTGTGGACGGATTCGGTGTGTCCTAACTCGGCCCACAACTCTTCCGCAATGTGGGGAGCGAAGGGGGCGAGTAACTGGACGAGGGTTTGCAGACCTTCGGCGTAGACCGGAGAGTCCAGTAGCTTGGCGTCGTTCAGTGCATTGTTGAGTTTCATCAGCTCGGCGATCGCCGTGTTGAACTGATAGCCCTCTTCAATGTCTTCTGTGACTTCTTTGATGGCGATGTGAGTGGCACGGCGCAAGTCCTTCTCGGCTTTGCTCAGATCGCCAGATTCATACACTTCAGGGCGAGCGCCTTGGCTGACAAAACCCTCTACCAGTCGCCAAACCCGATTGAGGAAGCGGAATTGACCTTCCACATCCGCATCATCCCACTCCAGATCTTTCTCGGGAGGAGCTTTGAACAAGATGAACATGCGGGCAGTATCTGCCCCGTAATGTTGCAGCACGCTTTGGGGATCGACGCCGTTGTACTTCGACTTCGACATCTTTTCGAAGAACACTTCCAACTTGTTGCCGGTCGAAGGGCTGACGGGCTTCTCCAAGACTTCAATTTTGTCGGCGGGGATGTATTCGTTGGTTTTGGGATCTTTGTAGGTGAGCGATTGCACCATGCCTTGGGTTAGCAACCGCTTGAAGGGTTCGTCAAAGTTGAGTAGACCGCGATCTCGAACCACCTTGGTGAAGAAGCGGGAATAGAGCAAGTGCAGAATCGCGTGCTCGATGCCGCCCACGTACTGATCCACCGGCAGCCAGTCATTTACCTTATTGGGCTCGAACACCTTGCCGTCGTTGGTGGCGTCGGAATAGCGCAAGAAGTACCACGACGAATCGATGAAGGTGTCCATCGTGTCGGTTTCCCGCCGAGCAGCGGTACCGCAGCTCGGGCAGTCCACATGCACCCAGCTATCGAGCTGAGCCAATGGAGAGGCACCCCGTCCGGTGAATTCTACGTCTGCAGGTAGTTCCACCGGCAATTGGTCGTCGGGGACAGGGACAATGCCGCAGTCTGGGCAAAGGATGACGGGGATGGGGCAGCCCCAGTAGCGCTGGCGAGAGATCAGCCAGTCTCGCAGGCGATAGTTCACCTGGGCGGTGCCGATTTGCTTTTCTTCTAGATGCTCGATGACTCGTTGCTTGGCATCCGGCACGGTCAAGCCATCCAGCGGCCCGGAATTGCGCAACACGCCTGCTGCGTTATCGGCATACGCCTCTGTCAGCGTCTCCGCTGTCTCGGGATCGGCATCTGGTGGGAAGACCACTGGGATTATGTCCAATCCGAATGCAGTAGCGAAGTCAAAGTCGCGCTGGTCGTGGGCCGGTACCGCCATGATGGCCCCAGTGCCGTAGCCCATCAGCACATAGTCAGCAACCCATATGGGGATTTTGCGATCGTTGACGGGGTTGATGGCGTAGCTGCCGGAGAATACGCCGGTTTTTTCGCGGCTGTCATCAGTGCGATCGATCTCGCTCTTGGCTGCCGCTGCAGTTTTGTATGCTTCGACTTTGTCTTTAGTAGTGTCTGTGACGAGGTCGGGAACCAGCGGATGTTCGGGGGATAGCACCATGAAGGTGGCTCCCCAGAGGGTGTCAGGGCGAGTGGTGAAGACGGGAATCTCGGCCCCAGCTTCAGTCTGGAACACCACCCGAGCGCCAGTGGACTTGCCAATCCAGTTAGCTTGCATGGCCCGCACTTTATCCGGCCAGCCGGGGAGCTTATCTAAATCTTGTAGAAGTTGCTCGGCGTAGTCGGTGATTTTCAGGAACCACTGGCGCAACATCCGCTTTTCGACTACTGCCCCCGATCGCCAAGATTTGCCTTCGGCATCCACCTGTTCGTTAGCCAGCACTGTTTGGTCGATGGGGTCCCAGTTGACCGCCGATTCTTTCTGGTAGGCCAATCCAGAATCTAAAAATTGCAAGAACAGCCACTGCGTCCAGCGGTAATAGTCAGGGCTGCAGGTGGTAACTTCGCGATCCCAGTCGTAGGACAGCCCCAGTTGCTGCAGTTGGGTGCGCATCTGGGCGATATTTTGTTTTGTCCAGACGGCTGGGGAAATTCCGCGATCGATCGCAGCATTCTCGGCAGGCAAACCAAAGGCATCCCACCCCATCGGATGCAGCACTCTGAAACCATTCATGCGCTTAAAGCGGGCAATCACGTCGGTAATGCTGTAATTGCGCACGTGCCCCATGTGCAGGTTGCCGGAGGGATATGGAAACATCGACAGCGCGAAAAACTTCGGCCGATCGCTCTCGTCGCTGGTGCGATCGGCTCCCGTTTCCAGCCAAGTGTTTTGCCACTTGGGCTCAATCGCTTGGGGATTGTAGCGCTCTTCCACGGGTCTGACTCCTAACCGTTCCGCATCGAATTCTTTCACATTCTAGTGTTCGGTCATCTCTAGAAGATAGCTACCATTGCAAACCGCTGCAAAGCCAAGAGGATTTGGAGAGCTTTTAGTCAGACAGGGCAAGATAAGCTGCCTGAAAATTGCCGTAGCGGTTTGCCTACTCCTACACGACCGGAACCACTCATGGAATAGTCGTAGACCAGTCATATCAAGCTCGATTCATTTACTGTGCCTGCTCACCATACGTGTCTTCAACTGATGACGATCGTGCCAGTGAAGACGTCGACAGCGGCTGTGGAGCGTGGGCGAGTAAGTCTTTGGCTACTGCTCCTGCCAGGGTGATAGAGATGTTGGGGAGTTTGCGCAACCGCAATTTGGCAGAGCGAATCGGAATATTGGCGATCGGAATCTGGACTTCAGACCAGTCCACCTCAATGTCTGTCCACGGAATGAATAGAGGAGGGCGAAAGATTGTCCAGACTGACAACGAGCCCACAAACAGCCCCCGTCCGTTTGACCCAAGGTTGACGCGTTCACTCGACCGTTTGATCTCGCCAATGGTCATCTGAATGCCGTTTTGGGGCAGTGGGGCGTAGTTCAGCCACGTGACGTCAGAAAGTTGGCTGCGGTAATTGGAGCCCGGATAGGTGTTGGCTAGACTCCGCCAACCGATGCCCAGGCCCAGTATGAACAGGGCGATCGCCCCCAGAAGCAGCCAGGGGGCCACTTTTTTGAGTAATTCCTCCACGGTTGAAGCCTCAGTTACTGCACGCCACCATTGCATCTACATGAATCACGTCGAGCGGAAACCACACACGAGTTGTCTCCCACACAAAACGTTGCAGAGCTTGGCTGTGAGGATACCCCGATCGCCTATCTACAGTGGCTATCCTGAAAACAGGAGCATAGGTAGGACTGTAACTTCGATGGCCGATATTGGTATTCTGACTGCTCAAAACCAGGATCGTCGGCGCGGCCAAATTCACGTCTATGACGGTGATGGAAAAGGGAAGTCGCAGGCTGCCTTGGGGGTAGTGTTGCGCTCGATTGGGTTGGGGATTGAAGACCAAGCGCCCAGTCGAGTGTTGCTGATGCGGTTTTTGAAAGGGCCGGGTCGCCAATATGCGGAAGATGCGGCGATCGAAGCGCTACAGCGAGGGTTTCCCCACCTGATCGACCAGTTACGTACTGGCCGTGGTGAATATTTTGATGAAAGCGGTATCACTAAATTTGACCGCCAGGAAGCCCGTCGGGGCTGGGATGTGGCTAAAGGTGCGCTAGCCTCAGGCTTCTACTCGGTGGTGGTGTTGGACGAACTGAACCCCGTGCTCGACTTGGGATTGTTACCGATTGATGAGGTGGTCAGCACTCTCAGACGCAAGCCCAATCATTTGGAGGTGATTGCCACCGGACGTGGGGCACCGGAGTCGCTGGTGGAGATTGCCGATCTGCATTCGGAAATGCGGCCGGTGCGAGCTGCGTCTGACTCTCACGATGGGTTTGCCTATCTCGGGAATGGGAATGGGAATGGCAGTAGCAATGGGAATGGCGATGGTCGCCATCACGCGTTTAGCGGGATTGAAATCTACACGGGCGCAGGGAAAGGGAAGTCTACTAGTGCATTGGGACGGGCGTTGCAGGCGATCGGGCGCGGCATTAGTAAGGACTTATCCCACCGCGTGCTGATTATGCAGTGGTTGAAAGGAGGGTCTGGCTATACCGAAGATGCGGCGATTCGAGCGTTGCGGCAGACCTACCCGGAGTTGGTGGACCATCAGCGTTGTGGTCGAGATGCGATCGTCTGGCGCGGGAAGCAGCAGGAAATTGACTACGTTGAGGCGGAGCGGGGCTGGGAGTTAGCCAAGGCAGCTATTACGTCAGGGCTCTACAAGACGATTATTTTGGACGAGCTAAATCCCACTGTCGATCTGGAATTGTTGGAGTCAGAGCCGATTGTGCAGGCTCTGCTGCGCAAGCCGAAAGATACCGAAGTAATCATTACCGGTCGCTGTCACGATACGCTGCCGTATTTTGATTTGGCGACGGTTCACTCCGAGATGGTGTGCCACAAGCATTACGCCGAACACGGTGCCGACCTAAAGCGTGGTGTGGATTATTAGGCTTCCTCAATCTTGTTGCCTGTACTCAGCCCCAGCCCTCAGCTGGCAATTTAAGACTTCTCCTCTAACTTCTCCACTCTCATCCGCAGCCTGATCAACTCTTCTTCCAGATGCGACTGGTCTCCTGCTGCTGCCTGGTGGTAACCATAATATTGAGTGAAGCGTTGTTCGTGAGCTTTCGTGACGTCTAGTAAGGTCTCGATTTGCTCTTGCTGCTTGAGTTGGCTTTCCTACAGCCCTCTTTGGACGAACAGCATAGTTGTTAGGGAAGGCGATCACAGCTCTCATGGGTCAACTACGCAGATCCGCCAAAGCACATCACCCACTTGAACAGTACGAAATTTGTGTCAAGTGACATCTCGATCATTTGGGTGGTTTCGTTTCCAAAGTGCCGATCTCCATGGCTCTCCCAGGGCTGTTTCATTCTCATTGGTGACATTCTGTGCACTGACGAGAATAGTCTATTTCAACTCTCCACCAAGCCATCTGCAGATGCTCTAAGGCACCAAAATCGTGGCTCAAGTCTAGAATGAAATGACCCTGCTTCATAACCAGTCAAGAAGCATAATTTTATGGACATGTTTCAGATGCGAGAAATGAAAAACTGTTTGATTAAATCAACGAGGATGTGATGAACTCTTCAGCCAAGTTTTGGGACAAAATCGCCGAAGGTTATTCAAAACAACCTATCGCTGATGAAGCAGCCTATCAGAAGAAACTACAGGTCACGCGGGAGTATTTTCAGCCCAATATGGAAGTGCTGGAGTTTGGTTGCGGAACTGGATCGACGGCTATTGCTCATGCTCCTTATGTGCAACATATCCAAGCCATTGATTTCTCATCAAGCATGATTGAGATTGCCCAAGCGAAAGCCGACGCCCAGAACATCCAAAACGCCACCTTTGAGCAAGCCAGCATTGACGAGCTGAGCGTCCCCGACAGGACTTATGATGCCGTGTTGGGATTGAATGTTTTACACCTACTAGACAATAAGGAAGAGGTGATTGCCAAAGTCTATAACATGCTTCAAGCTGGCGGACTTTTCATCACCAGTACAGTATGCCTGGGGGATACGATGGCTTGGTTCAAGCTGATTGCCCCCATTGGTAAATTCTTGGGACTTTTTCCGTTAGTCAAGGTCTTTACGATAAAAGACTTAGAGAACAGTTTAGCTGATGCGGGGTTTGCGATTGATTACCAATGGCAAGCGGCTGATTATAAATCGCCAATAGGTAAAGCGAAAATCGTGTTCATCGTGGCCAAGAAGGCTGAATAGAATTGAATGTTGAATATCTATGAAAAGAGTTGCTGTATTTGGCAATGCGGGTGGAGGAAAGTCTACCCTCAGCCAGCGGCTTTCTGAAATGAGAGGATTACCCTGGATTCCTCTTGATTTGCTGCAGTACCAGTCCGGTGGCGGCGAAGTCCCCCACGCCGAGTTCAAAGCTGCCCATGATAACCTTCTGCAAAAAGACTGCTGGATCGTTGATGGGTTTGGTTCCCTGGATACCGTGTGGAATCGTTTGGCAGTGGCTGACACTTTGATCTATCTCGATATGCCCGTGCTGCGGCATTATTGGTGGGTAACCAAACGATTTCTCGCAGGTGCTTGGATACCGCCCGCCGGTTGGCCAGAGCACAGCCCACTTTTGCGAGGCACGCTGAACAGCTACTACACCGTCTGGCTATGTCATACAAAGTTGACACCCAGGTACCGGATTTATGTGGAAAAGGCTAAAGCCACAAAACGAGTTTTCCATTTGCGATCGCGCCAAGATATCGAGCAGTTTTGGCAAACAATGGCAGCTGAACTCGAGGTATAGGACTCGTTGGCATAAGCTAGAGTATCCATCGACAAGAATGAAACCCTCTGATGGGTCTGGTTTTTCCCCTTCTGCTTTCTGCCACACAGCTCAGCGAACAGCACTCAGGCTTGTAGTTTGCGAGGTCTTTTGCTTGGACATGCTTGCATTTACTGTTGGCTCATCTGCTGTAGGACGCGCAGGTTGTTGCGGGGGAGTTCGAAGCGGGGGTTGAGGGCGATCGCCCGTTCAAAATGCCAGCGAGCCTGCTCCAGATTTTGTAGTTGTAGGTAGGCCACCCCCAAACTATTATGAGCCTCCGCATGATCGGTGCGTTCCTCTACCACAATTGTCAGCTCGTCGATCCCCGCTTGCCACTGCTGTAGATCTACGAGAATCACCCCCAGTTGGTAACGGGCCACCATATTCTTCGGATTGGATGCCAACCCTTGGCGATAGTACTGTACCGCCTCTTCTAAGTTTCCAGATTGGTAGGCTTGCATGGCCGCCGCGAACGCCTGCTGTGCTTCCGTCAGTGGTGTATCAGTGATGGCTACCTCGGCTAATGCTTCATCGGGTAGCACGTAGGAACTTTTCAAAAACTCGTTGTCTTCAATCACCAATTCTGGAAAGCGAATCCCCGGTAACACCTGCACCGCAAATATCTCTTGCACCGCATCCTCAAACCCCAAATAGGCCAGGATTTCTCCGCGATCGATATTCACCACCCACACTCCGCACATGCGTTCCTCCACCCGTTCGGTCAGAGGAATGCCGCTGAAGACCGCCGACTCTCGCACTTGAGAGAGCCCCACAAATGCTAGGGGGCCGTAGAAATCCAGACCGCGAGTAAATCCCGGTAGCTTGACGACGGGCTCTACTTTGCCGGTGTCCAGATCGACTGTTGCTAAGCTGCCTTCCCCCGATTCCAACACCCACAGGCGATCGCGGTACCAGCGGGGGGAATGAGGCATCGACAGCCCTTGGGTGACAAACTCGTTGGTGGTCACATCCATCAACATGCCGCCGCGAGCCTTGTTCTCTCGCCAGCCCCCTGCCGTGTCGGTGGTGCCTAACGCCGTAACGTACTTGGGCGCACCATCTACTAATTCAAGGCCATTGAGATGGCAGCGATCTTCTGGGGCATAGGCGGTGACAAATGGCGGTCGCCACCGAGGCACAAAACTGTGATCGAGATCGTGGGTACACAGGCAAGAAAACCGCGTATTTACAAACCACAGCCCCTCGTTGCCCCAGGCCATTTCGTGAATATCGATATCTCCCGTAACGTGCATGTTTCGAGGGATAAAACAGGCGTCGTGCTTGCCGCGAGGCGGTAACTTGGGGGCTGCATCGGGGACGTTGCGAAATTCCCAAATGCGAGCCGAGGAACCGATCGCCATCCGCCCCTGCACGTCGATCGCCAATCCCATCGGTTTTTGAAACAACCGAAAGTGTGTGTTGAGGGAGTCGCCATCTGCCCGCACCAATACTACTTTCCCTGCTTGGTAGGTAGACACCACCAGCGACAGGCCGAGTTCTTGTAACAACGGCGGGAAGTTGGAGGTGTGGACGCTGCGTAACGGTTCTAAGCTGGCAGAAGACTCGGCAGATTCAGGGACTGACGACTCAGGTGAAACCACGGCATTTTCCTAAATTGGATGCTCGATCCCAAGCATCGGCTCGTACTTTTTGAACGGAATTGCGAGGGGCTGGCCCATTGCTTCGGGCTGGCTGCAGTACAGTAGCCATTCGATGAGATCTCTGGTAGCAAGCCTGGCCAATCAGTCGGTCAGAGCAGCTACTTCATGCAGATTAATCGTCCCTTACAACATCGGCTAGACCGAACTGCAAAGGTACTCAATACAGCAGCAGGCTCTACTTGGAGCGATGCACCCGGCCAGACCCGAGATGCCCACTACGATAGAGTCGTGCTGACCAGATGCGTGTTGTGGAGAGTCCCTGGTGCCCAAGCCCGTTCGTAAAGCGATTGTTCCGACTGCCGGACTGGGAACCCGTCTGCATCCTGTGACCCGCACGGTTCCCAAAGAGTTATTGCCCATTGGGTCAGTTCCTATGCTGCATCGGGCGATCGCCGAATTAGTCCGAGGGGATGTCCGCGAGATTGCGATTATCGTGACCTCCAGAAAAACGGCAATTCGGGACTACGTGTCTACGCTAGATCTTGACTGCACCATTCACTTCGTCGAGCAACCGGAACCTAAGGGCGTGGCGGATGCCATTCTGAGAGCGGGCGAGTTTTTAGCAGACGAGCCGTTCGTGTTTTTCATGCCTGACGAGGTGTGTTTTTGTCCCACCTCCCCCATTGCGGCACTCAAGCAGGTGTACGCGACATACGACCAAGCGGTCTTGGGCTTGACGTGGGTTCCGCCGCAATGGCTGGAGTTTTTTCAGGGCACCGGGCGAATTGTGACGGCCCCTTTGAAGAATGACTGTTACCGCATCCTGCAGTTGAAAGACAAAAGCCGCGATCGCCTCTCAACCGCCCCGACCGGTCAGCAGAAAGGGGTGGGAATTGGCATTCTGGATGGTGAATTTTTGGCGCTGGTTCGACAACAGCAGCAGATATTTGACGGTCAAGGGGAGTTTGATGACGTTCCCATTTGGCAGGAACTGGTGAGACGCAAACGCTTGTTGGGGATGATGGCAGATGGAGCGATCGTGGATGTCGGCCTGTTTCTAACCAATAGCGATTGGCCAGGGCAAACCCCAACGGATTACCGACA
>JBCBVA010000033.1:0-31240 GCA_039817825.1 Cyanobacteria bacterium J06642_12
GGCTTCTGCTTTCTGCTCGGAGGTAAATATCCGGCGTGGTTTTCTGCTCATCTGAACATTCTCCGTCGTTCTCGACTTATCGGAAATGTCCACTTTTTCGGGGCAAGGTCAACTCTAGAGTCAACCTGAAAGGTTGAGGTAGCCCCCAAGCAAAGCGGCCCCTACCTCCATACACCTCATACAAAGCCTTGTAAAAACCTCACGCGCCCGCAGGTCTTCTCGGAGGGGTGGTAGGGGACGCGCCTCGTCCCCTGCTCGCGGGAGCGCGAGGGGGGTCGACACCCTCCCCGCAACCCTCCAACGCCAGTCAAATAATCTCAACCCCCCACCCTGATAAATCCCTAGAAAACCTCTCCAAATCCAACAACTGAATCCGCCCCCCACCGCTAACCAACGCCCGATCGCGCTCCAAGTTATACCCCCACCCCGCCAAAAACAGCCCAACACCCTCTAGGTCAGCCTGTTCCCCCACCAACTCCAACGCCTTCAACCGATCCTCCACAAACCAAAGCCGGTCAGCCGCAACCCCCTCTTTACTCAACAACAGCCGCAACGTCTCGTACTTCGGCCGCTTTACCTCTTTCCCAAAAATGCGATCGCGCGGAAACTCCACCCCCGCTTGCTTTAGCAGTCGATGAATAAACCGCCCCTCCTTCGTCGACGCAATAAACACCCGCACATCACCCGCCAACCAAGCCCGCAACCGCTCAATCGTCCCCGGATAAAACCCCTGAATCGCCAACCATCCATCTAGATCACGTTCGATCCACTCATCCCGCACACAATCGACCAAAGTACCAATCCGCAAGCGATCGCCTCCCTCCCTTTCCATCACCTCCCCTAACACCTGCGGCCAATCCTCAACAATCCGGTCCTCACTCTCCCCCAACACCAACGCCCGCAGCAGCACAGGCATCTCCCACCCCGTCTCAATTACAGGACGCAGCCGATAAAACCCCTCTGCCAACCCCTCCGGCGGCTTATCCACTACTAATCGCTCACCCTCTGGCGGCCAAATCTGCCGATACGCCCGCCAAGCCGTCAGAAAATACTCCTTCAGCCCGTTTAGAATCACCCCATCAAAATCCAGCGCCAGAATTTCCGGTGTCGTGTTCGTGTTGGTTTTACTAGACCCACTCATCTCTCGTGCCCCCAAGTCCCCGATTCAAATACATCAAACGCCCGCCCCCACCAGCGAGCGTGCTTATCTCCCGACGCCGTTGCCGTCAACCGTCGCGAATCATCCCCCACCACCTCCAGCTGCAACCGTAACCACTCCGCAGGTAACTCCGGCAACCGCTCCGGCCATTCAACCGTCAAAATCCCTTGTCCCATCAACTCGTCTAGCCCCAAGTCGTACACACCCTCCGGCGTTAATCGGTACAGGTCGCAGTGAAACAGCGGTACTCGCCCCTCCCAATACTCCTGAATCAGCGTGAACGTCGGACTGAGAATCGCATCATCGATCCCCAACCCGCGCCCCAATCCCTGAGTAAAGGTCGTCTTACCACCTCCCAAATCCCCTTCCAACAACAGCACCAACCCCGGTACCGCAAACTCCCCCAATAGCTGAGCCAATGTTTGCGTCGCATCGGGCGACGGCAGGATGAGGGAGCGTTCGAGCATAGACATTGGGGATGAGTCTTGAATAGTGGCAGTTGTGAAATCTAGCGAAACTCTCCCGTTCTAGATTGGCGATCGCGAAGACTCCACCCCGAACACTGTAGCGCCAGTTTTCCTAACCGTTCCCAGCCATTGGCAGTCATCGGACTTCCGCAAAATATCGGACTCGCCTCATCAACAGCGGGTGCTAGAATGCGGGCGCTTCAACGAAAAAACAAGCAGAAGTTGAATCTAGTACGCTGTCAAGGAGCGATCGCTCTCTCGGGCTGGCTGCAATGCATTCAGAGTCGAATGACACCCCTCATAGACAGCCCCAACAATTGATAAACATTGGGCGATCGCACCCAATCTCACGGCGACCAAAGCGGCTAGAATCGCACCACGAATCCAAGCCCTAATACCACTACTCAAACAAAGCAACCGGGAGACACCGCCACCATGCCCCAGAACAGCACCAAACCCAGCGCCGAAGAAGCCGCCAAACAAAAAGCGCTGGATCAAGTGCTCGGCCAAATCGAACGCAACTTTGGCAAAGGGGCCATCATGCGCCTGGGGGACGCCTCTCGCATGCGTGTCGAAACTGTCTCCGCCGGTCCCCTCACCCTAGACCTGGCACTAGGTGGAGGATTACCAAAAGGCCGCGTCGTCGAAATCTACGGCCCGGAATCCTCTGGTAAAACATCCATTGCCCTCCATGCCGTGGCAGAAGTCCAAAAAGCCGGTGGTGTGGCAGCCTTTGTGGACGCCGAACACGCCCTCGACCCCATCTACGCCTCCGCATTGGGAGTGGACATCGAGAATTTACTAGTGGCTCAACCCGATACCGGTGAAGCAGGTCTGGAAATCGTCGACCAGTTGGTGCGCTCTGCTGCGGTAGATATCGTCGTTGTAGACTCTGTCGCTGCGTTGGTGCCACGGGCAGAAATCGAAGGAGAGATGGGAGATACCCACGTCGGTTTGCAAGCCCGTCTCATGAGCCAAGCGCTGCGAAAAATCACCGGTAATATCGGCAAAACCGGCTGCATTGTTGTTTTCCTCAACCAGTTGCGCTCCAAAATCGGTGGCATGGGATACGGCCCGCAAGAAACTACAACGGGTGGTAATGCCCTCAAGTTCTACGCCTCAGTTCGCCTCGACATCCGCCGCATCCAAACCCTCAAAAAAGGCAACGAGGAATACGGCATTCGCGCTCGGGTGAAAGTGGCCAAAAACAAAGTCGCTCCTCCGTTCCGTCGCGCCGAGTTCGACATCATCTTTGGCAAAGGGGTATCTAATACCGGCTGCATTCTGGACTTGGCCGAAGAAACTGACTTGGTGCAACGCAAAGGCTCCTGGTATAGCTACAAGGGTGAGAACGTTGCTCAGGGCCGAGATAACGCGATCGCCTATCTAGACAACAACCCCGATGTCCGTGCCGAGTTGAACACCAGCGTGCGCGAAAAACTATCGATGGGTGCTTCAGTATCGGCCAACTCCGTTGCGCCTTCCCAGGCTGAAGCCGACAACGGCTCATCAGCTCCTGCCCCTGTCGAGACGGCAGAGAGTGCAAAAGCAGAAGCGCCAAGTGGCTCGAAAGCGAATGGTGCTAAGTCCAACGGAAGCAAATCTAAAACTACCAAAACCGCTAAGCGCTAAGTTACTTGCCTGCCTTTCTCTATTTCTGGATGCCCGCTCCGCCTGCAGCGATCGCAGTGGTTGCGGCTCTTTTACTAGACTTCTGGATTGCCGATCCCTGGAGCTGGTACCACCCCGTTCAAGCCATGGGATGGCTGATTGATAAGGGCAAAAGTCTCATTCTTGCTCTTCAGCTATCCCCCTGGTTGCAGCAGCTCGGAGGAGCATGTCTAACCCTCTCGCTCCTGGTTGGTAGTTACAGCTATGCCGCAGGGGCAATCGCGATCGCTCACCACATCCACCCCTGGGTTGGGCTGGCCACTCATGCCGTACTGTTAGCCAGTTGCTTTGGGGCTAGAAGCTTGAGACTGGCGGCACTATCAGTTGTGGAGCCACTCGCGACTGGGGATCTCCCTCAAGCCCGTCAACTTCTGAGTCGTTACGTCGGTCGCGATACTGACGGCTTGGGTGCACCAGAAATCTGTCGGGCGGCGATCGAAACCGTGGCCGAAAACACCCCCGATGGAGCTACCGCCCCCTTGTTCTACGGCCTGATCGGCGGTGCCCCCCTCGCCTTTGCCTACAAAGCTCTCAGCACCCTAGATTCAATGGTGGGCTACCGTCGCGAACCTTATACGCATTTGGGTCGCGTCCCGGCACGCTTAGAAGATGCTATTACCTGGCTGCCCTGCCGCCTCACAGTTTTGACACTAGCACTGTGGAGCGAACATCCCCTCGACTACCTGCGTAAATGCCGCCAAGACGCCACCCAAGATCCCAGCCCCAATTCCGGCTGGAGCGAAGCCGCCTTCGCGTGGCTGCTGCAAATCAGATTGGGGGGAACCAATCTATACAGAGGAGTGGCAATTGTTAAACCGTTCCTCGGACTATCATCAGATTCGTTAACCGCCACCAAAATTCACGAGAGCACCTTATGGCTACGGCGGGTGATGGTGATGTGGATAGCCATCGCGATGACGGCATATTTTCTGAACTGGCTAGGACGGTAACAGAATTCCTAGCAGTACACCATTGACGATCCCGAAAACGATTGCTCCCAGGAATGCACTCACAATGCCATGCTTGAGCCGGAACCCTTTGACCAACTTCGCTGCCAGCCCAAATATCAAAACGTTAATAACTAAGTAAATCAACCCCAACGTGATGAAATTGAGCGGGGCAGTAATAAATTGAAGAATCTTACCCAGTGTGGCATTGAGAATACCAAAGACTGCTGCAGACACAACTGCGCGCCCGAATGTATCGACCTCGATCCCCAAGATTGGCAGCTTGGAGATGATAAATAAGCTAACGCTGTTGATTAACCAGACGAGTAGGAGCCGAATCACAATACGGAACCTCCGCTAAGCGCGTTTTCGCCCAGTGTGGCAAGAGTTTTTATCTGCGGCAAATAGCCAGAGCCGAACGAGGAGATGAAACTGGTTTTGTGCTACGCGGATTCAGCTACAGGAAAAGCTGAAAGGGGGCGATCGCATTTCACCTCCAGGCGAATATGAGTTCCGGTTTCAATCGGATGGGGATCGTCCAATTGCCTTACGTGCAGTTCGTGCCCGGAGGGTAACTGCAGGCAGTACATCGCCTCATGCCCCAAAAACTGCCGCCCTCTGACATACACATCGCTATCGGCGTCAGGAATTAGACAAAAATCCTCTTGCCGAATCATCACATCGGCCCGCTCGGGCTCCGTACATTCTGGGCCTGCTTCAGTGTGAGGTACGTCGACATTCAGTACGCCAATCTCGCTTTGCCACCCTTGCTGAGTGCGCCGAGCCGACACAAAATTGGCCTGCGTCACAAATTCCGCTACAAATCGAGTTTTGGGAGAGCGGTACAGCACTTCTGGGCAATCACACTGTTCCATTCGCCCCTTGTGCAGCACGGCCACGCGATCCGAAATAGATAGTGCTTCCTCTTGGTCGTGAGTGACAAACACTCCAGCAATTTGTGCCTTCTGCAAAATTTCTCGCACTTGCAGCCGCAAACGGTAGCGAATGCTGGCATCGAGATTGCTAAACGGCTCGTCCAACAAAATTAGCTGCGGACGCGGTGCCAATGCTCGTGCCAAGGCCACCCGCTGCTGTTGCCCTCCCGATAGCTCGGCTGGATAGCGATCGCAAAAATCCATCAAGCCAACCAGTTCGATCGTTTCCAATACCCGATCGCGAGCTTCGTTCCGATTCAGCTTGGAATGCTTCAGACCAAACGCCACATTTTGCTGTAGCGTCAGGTGCGGAAACAGAGCGTAATCCTGAAACACCACCCCCACTTGCCGCTGCTCCGGAGGCACCCAACTATTCGGCCCCGCCACCACACGATCGCGAATCAAAATCTGCCCGCGATTGGGCTTTTCAAAACCACCAATCAACCGCAACAACGTCGTCTTCCCACTACCGGAAATGCCCAATAGCCCCAGCAGTTCCCCTTCCTCCAACTGCAACGACAAGTCCTGCAGTACATCTTGGCCGGGAAAGTAGTGCTTCCAGACATGGTCAATTGTGAGAACTGCGGTCATGCGGAACGAAGAGCCTTATTAAATCGGCGAAAGTCAGCCCCATCATTTTGGGTCATAACTTCGATTTACTGCAAATTTCTACCAATAACTACAGTATCCATTCCTCTCCATCCCATGACTAGTGGCTTGTTGGTCCTTCGTCCTTTGTCCTTCGTCCTTTGTCCTTCGTCCTTTGTCCTTCGCCTTTGTAATTAATAGTGAACAGGAACCAATGACCAGTGACCAATGACTACTGACCAATGACCAATGACCAATGACGAACCCACTCACCTCCTCTCCATCAACCCCCGATACATCTGACTCCCCTCCCACCGGTCAATCTCCCGCGCCCGCAACACCGGCACCGGATGCGATCGCCCGCTACTCTGCAACTTCTTCAGCGTCACCTGCCAATCATCCCGATCGAGATCGTCATACATTCGCGCCTGCTCTAAAAACGCCGACACATTCAGTTGAGATGCCAGCTTAGGCGATCCCCCGCATAGCTTCATCAATACCGACACCACCGTCTCGGACTTCTGAGATACCAACAACGCCGCGCGATCGCAACTAAACTCGGCACACTGCACCCAATTCATCAGCTGCTCCTGCAATGTCTGCTGCAAGAGCACCCCTCCCAGCGGTAGCAGCCCTGCTGACAGCACCAACAGATTGGCGATCGTCAAATACACCCCGTGATTGCACTTTAGATGTCCTAACTCGTGGGCCAGAACCGCCTGGATCTCATCGGGTTCTAGTAAATCCAGCAGCGATGTATGCACCACAATAAACGGCTGTTTGCCTCGCATCGCAAATGTGTAGGCATTGGGGTTGGGATTCTGCTTGATGTAAAGCTGCGGTACGTCTAGATCGAGAATCGTGCAGGCATCTATTAAGAGTTGATGGAGATTGGGCAGTTGCCGTTCGCTAACCTGGATGCTGGAGGCCAGATTATCGACGTATAGCAATTGTTCTACTGATGGAGCCACTAAATTTTGGATCAGAAGGTTGAGACCGGGAAACACCTGCAGCGATCGCGTCGCTTGTTCGTCAATCGGATGGCGAAAGTGATGGGCCTGTAGGCCGTACAGAATCGAACGAGCTGATAATGAGCGAGACATTTAAATAGCGCGATAGGGGATGAATTCGCGGTAGCGGTTGAGCACGTACACCTGCTCCGGAGTCGGATTGGGAAGAGTTGCAGGGTCTGGATCGGGCACATCGGTATTGCGCTCCCAAGCAGAACTCGACTCATCCACCCAGAAGATAACGCGATCGCCCACTCGGCTACCATCCGTCACAAACTGGCCCCGATCGGCCACTGGCTCGGACATCATCACGTACTGACGGCCCGCCACAGTCAGTTGTTCGGGCATATTGGCGATTCGAAACAGCTCGCGCACTACCTCCGGCTGCTCTAAAACAGCAACGAGGCGATCGCCCCACACCTCCGCCAAGGCAATCGCCTTATCCGTCTGATTCGCTTCGGCATCTTCCAGCGTCACATTCAGCAACAGCCTGTCGTTAATCAATAGTTGCGCGCCTTGTTCGTCCCCCTCAACAGTCACATCCAACTGCTCATCGTCCGCCGCTTCAACAATCGCTACTAATCGTTCATTCATCTGACGCACTCGCTCGTCAGTATTGCCTTCCGGGTGACGAATCGTCAGGACGGCCCGAGCCAGCACCTTAAATTCCGTTTGGGCAACAGCAATCGTTCCCCATGCGCTAGCCACTAGTCCCAGCAGTAATGCCGCCAGCGATCGCTTCATTCCCATCCTTCACCCCTCTCATCGAACACCCACTCCAGCAGTTATGTGGGATTCCTGCAGTCCAAACATTGCAGCTCCACAACTGCAACTCATCATTACCACAAACCGCTATCGCCAATTGTAAAGCGATCGCCTAACCTTTATAACCATCCTCCAGGAACCAGCATCAGTCGGTCTACACTCAACATCATTTCCCCAACTTGCACGATGGGGAGCGGGGCTGCGTACGATAACGAGCAGGCATAGCGTCAAATCCCAGTAGCAATTGAGACCCGGTACGCGGGTACTACTAATGTACGAGCTCCACCCTCAATCGAACGCAGTTCGGGCCGCCGGGAAGTCACACATCTGTCCGTTTCACTTCTGTTTCGCTCGTAACTCTAGCCCTACTCAGCCTAGCTAACGCACACCTGCTACACATGCAAACCTGTCACTGCCTCAATCCTGACTGCCAGCAACCTCACAACCCCAAAGATGCCAAACGGTGCGGCACCTGTGGAAGTGCCTTGCTGCTGCGGGGTCGATATCGTGCCTACAAGCGTTTGGGCCAAGGGGGATTCGGCACGACATTTTTGGCGCGGGATCTCGATATGCCCTCCCAGCCGTGGCGTGTAATCAAGCAGCTCCGAGTGGCGGAAGCATCCGAGCAAGTGGCTCAACTGTCCAAAGAACTGTTCATGCGAGAGGCTCAAGTTCTAGAAAAACTAGGCGAACACTCTCAAATCCCCACCCTCTACGCCTATTTTGGAGAAAACAATCGCTTTTATCTGGTGCAAGAATTCGTGCTGGGCACCACCCTCTCCAGCGAAGCGCACCGTAACGGGGCCTTCAGCAGTGACCAAATTCAGCAGATACTGCGGGAGGTATCGCTGATCCTCAGCTACGTTCACAGCAAAAACACCGTTCACCGAGATATCAAGCCAGCCAACCTGATTCGCCGGAAGGACGACGGTCGCCTCGTCCTCATTGATTTTGGCGCAGTGAAACAGATGGGTATCGCCGGTATGGAGGAGATGCCCTCTTCCGTCACGGCCATTCGATCGCTAGGATTCTCCCCCCCCGAACAGATGTCCGGCCACGCAGTCGGACCCGCCAGTGACTTGTACGCTCTGGCAGCCACATGTATCAACCTGCTCACTCGTAAATCCCCAAACCGCTTTTTCGATACGAAACGCAACTGCTGGACTTGGCAGGATGAAATCGAGCTAGACGAGCGCCTGACTAGTATTTTGGAGCGGATGCTGCATCCATCCATGGCGGAGCGGTACGAAAGTGCCACCGCAGTGCTGCGCAGCTTACAAGAGTCCAGCAGCATCGGCATCGGCGCGGGCTCTCAGTCCCAATCTCAGATGGCAGCGCCATCCGCAACCGCTGGATCGAATCCCATTTCGCGCAATTGGTCGTATCGGGTGGGAGACACTGGATTTACTCCGATCTCGCCGTACCGACAGGAACAGCCATCAGCGAGGTCGGCCACTCTCAAGGTTGCTCCAGCCAGCGATCGCCCCAGCAGCTACCGCCCCGTTGCCCCCGAATCGCGATCGCCCGCCAACCGGCCAGCTTCCACGCCCGCTCCATCAATGGAAGGGGCAGATCTGAGCAACCGAAATATGGCCAAGGAAAACCTAGCTGGAGTCAATTTGCGCAAAACCAATCTGGCGGGCACCAATCTGTCGGGGGCTGACTTACGAGGAGCCGATCTTCGCGGAGCATCGTTTACCGGCCCACCCCCCACATGGAGATTCGTGCTGGCGCGAGTGTTCTGGATGTTGCGCACTCTAGCGGGCATGATGGCGGGCGTTCTGTGTTTGATGCTGGCTGTCGGAGGAGCAGGATGGGGAATTTATACGTTAACGGGGAATCTGTGGTTGGGAGCGATTGGCGGCCTGTTAGCCGCTATCTGGTCGGGATGGTACGTTTGGCAATTCACGGAACGTCGTCTCGGCACGGCCATTGTGGTAGCAGATAATCCACAGCGCCATACATTGCTCAAAGGAGCCGATTTGCGCAAGGCTAAGCTTGATAGCGGCTTGCGAGCCCATGCCAAGCAACAGGGGGCTCGACTCGGTTGAGGACCAAAACGATTAGGAGAACTCTCCATAGCGGATTGCAATTCGCCACAGCAAGCCTGGCAAGTCGCTAAACCCGAACGGGAATTTGCCGATCGCTCATAGCCGTCTTGATCTCGCCTACAGAAAGTTGGCCGAAGTGCAGCAGGGATGCCAGTAATGCTGCTTCTGCTTTGCCGTCTGTGAGGGCATCGCAAATGTGGTCGGTATTCCCAGCCCCTCCAGATGCAATCACAGGGATGGGAACGGCTTCAGCCACACGGCGGGTCAGCTCTAAGTCGTACCCTGCTTGAGTGCCATCAGCGTCCATGCTAGTGAGCAGAATTTCACCCGCCCCTCGTGCCGCCATGTCTTTAGCCCAGGCGATCGCATCGATCCCCGTGGCCTCTCTTCCTCCTCGAACGTACACCTCCCACTCGGGGTCTGCTTGGGGCAAGGGCTTACGTCTCGCATCAATCGCCACCACAATGCATTGCTGACCGAAAAGCGCACTGGCATCGCTCACTAGCTCGGGGGTGTGGACAGCAGCCGAATTCATACTGACCTTGTCGGCTCCAGCCCGCAGCAGATCGCGGATGTTTTCAACAGTGCGCACACCACCTCCCACAGTGAGAGGGATGAATACTTGCTCGGCAGTGCGCTGAACAACATCGTAGATAATGCCGCGATCCTCGTGAGTTGCCGTGATATCCAAAAAAACGAGTTCGTCCGCACCCGCTTCGTTATAGGCCCGAGCCAGTTCTACCGGGTCACCTGCATCCACAAGATTGACAAAATTGACCCCCTTCACTACGCGACCAGCGTTGACATCAAGACAGGGGAGGATGCGTTTGGCAAGCACGGTTGTGTGTTGAGAGCAACGCTTCGAGTGTTACATACCCAGTGTCTTGTCAGCCTTACTTTTTGAGATGACATCGTTCCATAAGGAATCTGCAGTAAGCCTGTGGCTGAGGACTAATCCCAGGTCTTAAGGTCGGGACTTCAGGTACAACCGCTAGCGCAAGGCTAGTGGTGCAGACTCAGTGCGATCGCGTAAGCGCCTGCGGTTCCGCGTCTTGACGTGTCTAGATGGTGCCACTAAGGTTGCAAGTAAGGGACATATTTGTTTCTGTCTCAGATTGTTCGGTACTCCAGCCTCCAGGTCTGCAACACTATGCAATTCGTTCGATTTAGTTTTTGGTTTCTCCTGGGGTGCACTTGACCGACAATTGCTCCAAGCTTTCAAGCGTCAAGTAGCCCCCCGCAAGCGTTATGCGAGGGGCTTTGTTTTTGGAGACGCATTCTGCACCTCTCTCCATAACTGTCAACGACTTACCCCGGTATTCACGATCCCCGACTGTCATATGTCTATTAGCACTCCCATCTCACATCCCAAAAACGCCGTCAGAGACACGGTAACCAGTCCGGCAAGCCTGGCGGGCGGCATCAGCAGTACGGCGTTGCCACTGCCAATCGAGCAGTGGTTGAGCATCTTTATGTTTTGGTTCGGACAATCGTCCGGGTAGACCGTTGCACTTGCAATCTTTCTGCCCGGAACCGCAAGGTCCGGGCCTTTTTTGTTTTTGTTGCTCGCATTTTTGTTATCCGCCCTTTCGTTGCCCAAACTAGGAGACTTCAACCATGAATTCAGCTCGATTGGCTCGCAAATCATCTCCGGAGCAAGCTACCAGCCCCGTCTCGATCGGCGATCGCCTGGCCATCGGCGGTACCGATATTGTCATCATGGCTGGCCCCTGTGCCATCGAAAACCAGCAGCAAATGGAAACCGTCGCTCAGCACTTGGCTCCGTCTGCGATCGGAATGCTACGAGGGGGAGCTTTCAAACCCCGAACCTCTCCCTATAGCTTCCAAGGACTAGGGCAGGAGGGCCTCGATATCATGGCCTCCGTTGGGCGCACCTACGATTTACCAGTTGTGACTGAAGTGATGGCGGTAGAGCAGATCCCACAGGTGTGCGATCGGGCGGACATGCTGCAGATCGGCAGTCGCAATATGCAAAATTTTGATCTGCTCAAAGCAGTGGGGAAGATTGACAAACCGGTCATGCTCAAACGGGGATTGGCCGCCACTCTAGAAGAGTTTGTCATGGCAGCCGAGTACATCCTGAGTCACGGCAACCCGAACGTGGTGCTGTGCGAACGGGGGATTCGTAGTTTTGACTCGTACACCCGCAATGTCTTGGACTTGGGCACAGTGGTGGCGCTCAAACACCTCGTTCACCTGCCGGTGATTGTCGATCCGTCGCATGCGACGGGTCGCCGAGAACTGGTGGCAGATCTGGGAAAGGCCGCGATCGCTTGTGGGGCAGACGGACTGATGATTGAATGCCATCCGACCCCCGAGCGGTCCGTATCGGATGCCGCTCAGGCCTTGTCCCTAGATGCTGTTGTGACATTGACCGAGCAGTTGCGGCCCATTGCGGCTGCGGTCGGTCGCCGTATCCCGTCGGCGCGCTCGCTTCCTCCTACGACTACACCGACATCCCTCAAGACCGAGCGGAGGAGACGTTCGGAGGTAGACATTCAGGCGCCAATGCCTGGATAACTGCTTGCGATGTCGATCGGCGATCGCGAGTCAATAGTTGCTCTATGACCGCGAGCCCATACTTGATGCAAGGACCTTGCTCTCCAATAAGGAGCCAACAGTAACTTGGCTAGCATCGGCCAGCGGACTCCGTTGCAGACAGTGTGCGGACAAGCGAGTCATCAGCATCGGATCGGATCGCAGTGACCATACCACTGCGGACATTTCAGCTATGTCCATCCCTGACTATGCCTAGAAACCTCAGTCCTAACTGAAATGGCTAGCGTTATAGATCTCTGCCCAGCACGCTTGACGAGTCGATCGCGATCGTTGAGTTCCTGTAAAATCCCGTCAGGAGGGCCATAGATCGACCCAACCCCATTTTCTCTCCTGTCTAATTCAGGTAATGTGGTGCAAAGATCGATCGCAGTGCGGTTTGGTATTGCCCTCGATCGCGGCATTCTGCCAAGTGCCAGTGAGGGAATTTTCGATAGGAGGGTCAGGCAACCGTGTCGCGATTCTTATTTGTTGGATCTACAGCTGCGTATAGCGGTAAGTCTGCCATCATTTTGGGGCTAGCCAGCCATCTCAAGCAGAAAGGGATGGCGGTGGCGTACGGTAAGCCGCTTGGGGCTTGTATGGGAGGGGATTGCCCGCCTGATGGCTCCGATCCAGATGTGAAATTTATCGGGGATTGGCTGGGATTAGCCGATGAATGCAAACTACCCACCATAGCTCGTCTCGATCCCGAAACCGTTATGGGAGCGATCGACGAAACCACCCGCGTTGACTACCCAGCCAAGTTGGCAGCTTACCAGCAACAGTGCGGTGCCCAACTCAAAATTCTGGAAGGGCCTGGAGACCTGCAGGAAGGTCAACTCTTTCAACTGTCGCTAGCAGACATGGCGACCAAGCTTGACGCGGCCATTCTCTTACTAGTTCGCTACGACTCTGCCGTCGTTGTCGACACCGTATTGGGAGCCCAGAGGCTCTTGGGCAATCGCCTGATTGGCGTGGTTTTTAACGACGTCCCTGCAGACGAGCGAGCAACAGTAGCCGACCATGTGGTGCCCTATCTCGAACACCACCACATTCCTGTTTTGGGCATTCTCCCCGCCAACCGCATTCTGCGCAGCATTAGCGTGAGCGATCTGGTACATCAACTGGACGCACAGATCCTGTGTTGCGAGGAACGACTGGATTTATTAGTGGAAGAGATTGCTATCGGCGCCATGAATGTCAACTCAGCTTTGAAATACTTCCGCAAGTCAGAGCACAAGGCGGTGATTACCGGCGGAGATCGCACCGATATCCAATTGGCAGCGCTTGAAACCTCCACTAACTGCTTGATTTTAACCGGACAACTTCCTCCGACCGACCTAATTCGCCAGCGAGCCGAGGAATTAGAAATCCCCATTTTGTCAGTAGATCTTGACACCCTAACAACTGTAGAGCGTATCGAGCGCGTCCTCGGCCAAGCGCGCCTGCACGAAGAAGTGAAAGTTCGCTGTGTCGAGGAGCTAGTCGAACACGAACTCAATTTTGCTCGATTATTTGACCTCTTGGACATTCCCCATCCACGCGAGAAAGTCAAGTCTGCCTAGCAGCTTTGCATGCGCTACATATAGAGTTTCACAAGGTAAACATTCACATTAAAGCCCTACATATAGCGTTCTTACAGTTAATTTTGATTGTTAGAAAATGATAATTGCGATCGCATTTCTAACCAGGAAAAAATACTTATTCACGCAATTTTCAAACCAACAAGTGGCAAATGCTTGAGATCGAGGGATATACTGAGTGTATTCATCACCTCAACACACCACTCCTCCCCCAGACCTGTCTGGGGGTTTTTTTTAGGAGTATTTATCGAAAAACAAATAGGTGGCTAAAACTAATTTTAAAAGAATGCATTTAGTGGTAGCAGATTTCTTAAAGTTCCTTTTGGAATACGACCGATTTACGACCGCTGAATAGAGAGGACTTAACACCGATCGACATCAAATTACAAATGGATCGAATTGGGCGCCGATCGAATTGGGCGCAGAGATAGCCTTTCAATCCAATCTAGCGATCGGCAATCCGCTATGGAGAGTTTCCTAACCATTTTTCCTTGCACATCAGGCATCTTAGCGGTTTCAACACGCTAGGCCTTACAGCAAACCTAAAGATAGCCAGCCGGAAACCATAAATCCTTGCACCTGCTTCGTTCAGGAACTATGGTGTCTGGAGGTCAGGAGGGCACGTATGGTAGGGGATTGGAAGATTTATACGGACGGTGGATGCTCCCCCAATCCCGGGCCAGGGGGCTGGGGGTTTGTGGTGGTAGCCGATGGGGAGATGGTTTACGAACAGTGTGGCGGCGAGATTGACACCACCAACAATCGCATGGAACTGACCGCCATTATTCGGGCGATGGAATACTGCCAGGAGAACGCCGGCGATTGGGGCAGCGTCCAGCTCTTTTCAGACTCCAATTTATGCGTACAAACCTACAATACCTGGATGAGAGGTTGGGAAAAGCGGGGCTGGAAGCGCTCGAAGGGCCCCGTGCAGAACTTAGACTTGGTGAAACAACTGTCCGCGCTCAAAAAACATTCCCCCGAGTTCAAATTGGCTTGGATTAAAGCCCACGCCGGTCAAACCTGGAATGAATATGCCGATCGCCTAACCCACCAAGGCCGCCCTGCATGAGTTCGCCGATCCGTTGAGCAATCCGCACCCTATCCGTAAGCGTCGTGCCACCCGCAATCGCGCGAGTTTTCTGGCAGACACGGTCGTGCCCACTCACGGTTTCACCCGACAGAGATGGGGGTGGATAGTCGCGGCGATCGTGCTGGCGTCTCTGGGGGCTCCTAACCGCTGGATGCATTGGTACCCCGCCGCTCTGGTGGGCTTGTCCCCCCTGTTTTTCCTGGGGTGGAACTGTCGCAGTATCCGGCGACAAGCACTCTATTGTGGCGTTATTTTGCTGGGCTTTTGTGCGCTGGTGTTTTTGCCAGATCCGCTGTCCGTTCCAGCCCTGACAGCAGCCGAGACCATTGCTGGCGCCCTCGTATCGCCGATTGTGCCGCTGTACTTTATGGCCGCAGCCTTGCTCAGCCTGCAGCTCAGCCGCCCCTGTCCGCTGTGGTTGCGACCGTTAGCGATCGCTGCTGTATGGACAGCTTTTGATGGGCTATTCGCACTGCTGCAGTTCCCACTACCGCTTCATTACGGTGCTTGCCTATTCGATTTCAGCCGCGCCATTCAAATTGCCGATGTCACGGGAATTTGGGGGGTCACCTTTCTGGCAATTTTCAGCAATGCGACACTTGCCGCACTGTTCGTGTCTGCCAAAGCTCGCATATCTACCAAAAACCGCATGTCTGCCAAAGACCACTCGCTTCGACACCAGTGGAGCAGTTGGATAGCAGTCGTGCTGCCAGCCATCATTCTGTGGAGCGCCGCTCTGCTGTACGGAGGACATCAGGAATCGCTGTATCGCCCAACAGGCGGGCGGATGGTTAACGCCGAACCTTTCACCATCGGTACCGTTCAACAGGTGGCATGGCTGTCGGGCGATCGCAGTCGACAGTATCGGCGCGATCGCTATCGAGAAATGGTGAAGCTAAGTCAAGCTGCTGTGGCTGACGGAGCCCAACTAGTGGTCTGGCCGGAAGGAGCCATGCGCATTCAAGTTGCTGGCTCTATTGATGAGTCGCTGTTCGTGCATCCCTTGCTGGATTCGTTACCAGAGGAAGGTGGATTGATGGTGGGCAGCAGCGAACTAGCGCCGGTAACAGACTCGATTCCGTGGGACGAGCGTAAATTCATCAATACCGCGCTGCTTTACGACCCCAATGGCACAATTCGCGATCGCTACGGCAAGCAATGGCTGTTCCAGTACTTCGAAACCAGTCGCTTCGTGCCGTCGGAAACCGGGTACTCACCACTAGCCGCCGGTGATGTACTGGGTTCAGTGGGGGCGCAAATTTGCTTGGAGAGCGTTATGCCCCGCGCATCACGAGAGTTGGTGCGATCGGGAGCCGAGTCATTGGTGGTTATTTCGGACGATAGTTGGTTTGGGCACAGCAATTGGCCCATCCTGCACGGCGTTCTGTCTGTGTTCCGCGCAATTGAAAATCGGCGCAGCTTTGTATTCGTCAACAATACAGGCGGCAACCTAATTGTGACTCCGGCTGGTGACATTGCAGCGGCTGGACAACTGTGGCAACAGCGATATGTGAACGGCCCTGTCTACCGGCTCAATCAAGGTACCATTGCCAACCGATGGGGAGATTGGCTGGTATGGGTTTGCTTGCTAAGCTCTGCAGGATTGTGGGGATGGAGGTGGTTCGGGACTCAGACACCGTAGCGCTAGCAGTGGACAATGCACCCAGCTCAAGCTGTTGAGTCTGCAGTCTTGCCAGATCGCTATTCACCAACTTGTTGGCTGAAACTAGAGGCAACAATTTGCGTTCCGCTTCCCTCTTTAGTCAACACTTCTAGCAGCATGGAATGGGCATCGCCCCCATTCAAAATCGTGGCCGAGCCAACCCCTTGAGCGAGCGCTCGAATGCAGCATTGCACTTTGGGAATCATACCCCCAGCAACAACGCCGTCCTCAATCAACTGGCGGGCGGTCGGGATATCCATCTCCTCAATCAAGGTATTCGGATCGTCTTTGTCCCGCAAAATTCCGGGGGTATCTGTCAGCAAAATCATTTTTTCTGCCCCTAACGCTGCCGCGACTTCTCCTGCCACCGTATCGGCATTGATGTTGTACGCCTGCCCGCTATCGTCGGCAGCCACACTGGAGATGACGGGAATGTGGCGATCGCCGATCAGCGTGTTCAGTAGGGTTGGATCCGTGCCAATCACCTCTCCGACAAATCCAATATCGTCCCGCCCCTGCGATCGAGCCCGAATCAAATTCCCATCGCGACCGCACAATCCCACAGCCGACCCTCCAGCCAGATTGATCAGCTGAACGAGTTGCTTGTTAACGCGGCCTACCAACACCATTTCGACGACTTCCATGGTGTCCGCATCCGTAACCCGCAGTCCATCCACAAACTTGAACGGAATATCCAGCTTTTTTAACCACAGGTTAATCTCCGGCCCGCCACCATGCACAATCACCGGACGAATGCCCACGCAAGCCAGAAACACCACATCTCGCAAAATCTCGGCGCGGCGCTCTTCGTGCACCATTGCAGCCCCACCATATTTGATCACGATGGTTCGACCCTGAAATTTTTGGATGTAGGGTAGAGCCTCGCTCAGGATTTGAGCGCGGCTAAGGGGGTCACAGGAGATGGGGGAGGAGCTGACGGTCATGGGAGAGGAGGGCGTGTAGTCCAGATGACTATACCGCAAACTTAATGGAGAAGATTTTGGGGGTTGGGGGGCACTGAGCATTCTGGAGAAGAGGAAATCACTGGTCATTGGTCATTAGTCATTAGTTGAGAGAGGACACCAATGACGAATGACCAGTGACGAATGACCAATGACAAAACAAAGCCATGAATTATTCCTCATTAATGCTTGCAGAATTCGTTATTGCAGCCGCCAGGCACCATCGAAGTTTGCTCTGCTCAATGCCTCATTGCGGAGGAGCAGGTGACACGGAAGAAGGAGATTGTCCCACCGATACATTGTCAGCAATCCGTTCGGAAGTCTCTATGGGGTACATGCTATTGAAGTTTTGATAGTTGACGATGCGGCGACCATCTGAGCGAGTGGAGAAGATATCGACGAATCGATGATTCCAGAATATTTCGCTGGGGAGGTAGGAGTGGCGGGCATGGATGACTTGGGAGAAGGTTTCGTCTAAGCCCGTCATGGTGGCAATTGCCTCTCCACTGAGATGCTCCAAATCCTGACGAGATAATCCGTACAGGGGACTGGAGCGATCGATCGCATGCATAACCGTCCACGTTAGGGCAAAGATTGGCGTTTGCGATCGTAGTAAACGCAAGTTGTGAAATCGGAACATCTCGTGTCCTTCTGCACTCATCTCCTTCAGGAGCAAGGACACCGTAATTTGCCCTTCCAAAATTTGATTACGGCGCAGGTTGCGAATGCGGAACATCAAGGTGGGAACGCCGTCATAAACAGAAATCGTAGCGACATCGGTGAAGAGCACCCGCGCTGTCGGGCGAGATACGCGGGCAAATACCATACCGGTAATCGTGGCTAGCCCAAGCAATCCTGCCAGCGCCTCGATAGTAACCACCATGTTTGTGTAGAAGGACGTGGGATGCATAGCCCCGTATCCCAAAGAAGCCATCGTCTGGACGCTAAAGAAAAAGGCATCCCAAAACGAATGGGGCTGAGCATTGGCAATACCGTTCGTATCTAGTAAGTAGAGCAGGGCAAACAGTCCATTACCAACCACGTAGAGCAGGAACGTGGCCGCAAAAAACCCCGACCACGGCATGGTCATCAGCAGGTGATACAGGTCTCGCCAGGGTGGATGGTCGTCACCAAGGCGAATGACATTGGGTAGCCCATTGCGGGTAATCACCCGATTCTCAAAGCAGGGGCCAGCCGGATTTTTCCAGCGATTTCTGCGCCAGCCCAACCAACAAAGCAGTTGTGCCCCTCGTCGTACAAAAGGCTGCATTCGCATAATGCGACAACCCTAAAACACTGCATATTAAGCTTTATGCTCGCATAGAGATTCTAATGGCGCAGCAAAAAACCAACAGTTCGCACAGCAGTCAGACACATCATGGCACCTGCAACCCACAACCGACAGTCGGCACTCAACTCTAAGGTGGCAAATCTGGGGGGGCGAAATCGGCGGTAGTGCTCTGTCCAACTTAAGAACAGAGATTCAAACTCAGCCAAAGGCTGATTGCAGAGTCTTGTCGGAAAGATGTCATCCCCAACAATGAGCCTGACAAGACAGTCGTCCTGGAGAGTGACTAAAAATCCACCTGGACATCGGCCAACTGCCGACCGCGGCCCAACGTCAACACAGCAGAATTGGGGCTGGTATCGAGAAAGTCAATCAGAGTATTGAGGTTGCGCAAGGGAGTACCGTTCACCGCCAAGATGCGATCGCCCGGTTGAATGCGCAGACGCTCTGCAATCGAACCTGGCTCAACCTTCTGCACAATTAGACTATTGGCATCCACGGATACCCCTAGCCGAGGACGAGAATTAGGAGAGGGTTGAGACGGGGTATTGGGAGGAGCAGCAGCAACCGAGCCATTACCGTTTTCAAGGCTAGCGATGAAGGTTTGGGCAACTGGTGCACTGGTGGCAAAGCCGATCCCGATATTGCCTTGACCGCCAGGACTGAGAATTGCCTTATTCACCCCAATTAATTCTCCGAGGGAATTGAGTAACGGACCGCCAGAGTTGCCCGGATTAATCGCGGCATCGGTCTGCAGATCGCCATTGTTCCCGATACGACTGAGAATGCCGGTGGTAAACGTCCCTTCTAATCCGAACGGATTGCCAATGGCATACACTCGTTGGCCCACCTGGATATTTTCAGGCGCGGCAAACGGAATGGTCGGGAACTCCTCGTCAGCCGACACACGCACCAGCGCAAGATCGTTCACATTGTCGATTTGAAGAACTTGACCGGTGTAGCGATTGCCATCAGCAGTCATCACTTGTACTTGTCGACTGCCTCGCACCACATGTTCGTTCGTTAATATCAACCCAGACGGATCGATAAACGTTCCGGTACCGGCACCATTCCGATTTCCAATCGTTACGACGGCAGGTCGCGCCGCATTGTAGATGTTGATAGTGGTTTGTTCGTCATCTTGAAACTGTGCTCGGGCGGGATTAGTCGGAGAGAGCGCCCAGACAGGACCACAGACAAGCAGAACGGGAACGAGCGAAGAAAAAAATCGGCTGCGGATCACGATCGCAACTTTTACCAGGAGGAATGTACCGTATCTTAGCTTGAGGCTACCCACCTCTAAAGGTTTGGCTGCTACGTATCGCTTGCTGTTTCGCGCAATTTCCCGCCCCACTGCAGTACGTATCTAAAGGACACAGCCTGTACTCCGGCATTCAGCAGTCGAGATCGCCATAAGAACACCTGGGGACGACCGGAGCAAAGTGCGCATCTGAGCACGCAAGTGTTACTGACTGTGTGGGAGTGTAGTAGTTATTTCGGATACCGAGTAACTAAGGTTACTTTCCCATGTCCGTGCAGATGTAACGTTATGCTACAGCCTCTGACAAGATGGTGGCGGTCATGGGCCACACCTGCGAAGGAATCTATCCCTGTCTTAGGCAAGAGCGAGCCGTCTGAACTCGCCCAAAGTTAAACTGACGACCTCAAGAGTAAACGTGTGATGATCGAGATCAGAAAAACTGCGAAAACTATTTTCCAGCGCGTAGAGGAAACAACCCTGTACTCCAATCTCGACCCATCAATGTTCGATACGCTCATTCCCGAGCAGTATCGCGGGGACAATCGAGACTACCAGAAATTTATTGTCATTTCCCACCACCGTTCGGCATCTTCGGTCATCATCAATACTTTGCAGAGGCACCCCAACGTCTTTCGATTTGCAGAGGTATTTCTGCCTCTGTACGTGCAGTTACAAAAGCCAGGCTATGTCGAGGGATCGAAGCGCTTGTACTACCTGCGTAAGCAATATCCGGTCGAGTTTTTAGAGCGTTTTATCTTTACCGGATACCAAGATAGCGTTCAGGCTATGGGATTTAAAATGTTTCCCGAACAGCTTGATTTCCCACACACGGCTCCGGTTTGGGATTGGATTGAGGCGAATACGGATATCAAGATTATTTTCTTGACTCGCGAAGATTTACTAGCCTATTACACGTCATTTGTTCTGGCTCTCAAGACAGGAACTTGGGGCGTAGCGGGTGCTAAACAACGGGCTAAGGCGGAAAAAGAACGCAAGAAAAACCGCACGGTTCGATTGGAATATGACAAGTGCTTAGCTGCTTTTGAAAAACGCAAGCGTCTGAATGACTACGCTTTGGAGCGTTGCAAAAATCACGACATTCTCAAAGTGAGCTACGAAGATGTCACGAGCGACCTCCATAACAGTCTGCTGAGGTCACAAGAGTTTTTGGGACTGGCTCCACAAGAGTTGGAAGTTCGCAGTTCGCGCCAACAAGTGCGTCCTTTATCCGATGTCATTTCAAACTATCAAGAACTCAAAGAACAGTTCGCTAGCACTGAATGGTCGTATCTGTTTGCCTAACCTCTCTTCTGGAGCGGTTGTGGAGATCAGCAGTCATACTACTTGCTACCTGATGGACTTCGGACGAATCTCTTCAACCCCTGTCCAACCTGAGTTCGATCGCCTTCATCCCCAACCCTTATCCTCCAACCTCTCTCTTACAGTGGGAGAAGAGTATAAGAGTTTCCCAACCCCAATACCGCCGTTGTACGGCCAAACAACTATCCCACCCAGATAACACCATTTGTCCACAAGCGTATGCTCATGGCCTACCGCATAAGCTGGGCCGCGATTGTTTTTCTACCTCCAGCCCAGGCGAATCGCAAAAGCACCAATCAGGACGGCGATCGCCGTAGCACTGAAGGCTTCGGGAAACGTCCGCGTCAAAAAGACCAAACCGGCCCCGAT
Organism: Cyanobacteria bacterium J06642_12; assembly: GCA_039817825.1. Classification (GTDB taxonomy): domain Bacteria; phylum Cyanobacteriota; class Cyanobacteriia; order Thermostichales; family PCC-7336; genus PCC-7336. The sequence goes on from JBCBVA010000033.1 coordinate 21,692, forward strand.
CAGAAAGCTACCGACCAGGACAATGCCTCGCTGAACTAGAGGTGGGGTACGCTCGATCAGCCGCTTGCACGCACCAAACGCCAGCGCCAAGCAAATGGCCACGATCGCCGCCACAAGATAATCGACTGAAGGGGTGAATAGATACATCACCAGCCCCAACACACCCAGAACGAGCAAGATCAAGCGAAATAGCAGGTATTCCTGACGGCGCGTATCTTCGGGGACTCCCTCATCGGCACCCACCCCTTGATAGGCAAACGACCCAAGCTGTTGGGGCTCTGCCTCGGTCTCGCGCAGCGGTAGAGCGTACAGATTGACTTTTTGAATATCCGGAGCAAATACCGCATCTAAACCGGAGCGTACGATCGATTGAATATTAGGGCCATCCGGAATCGCGCCAGGTATGTGGCGCACCACAATGGACAGGATAGGACCGCGCTCCTGTACATCGACCAAGCAGCTATACGATTGCAATTGCTGCTCCAAGATGGTTTTCAGTTGCTTTAGGTGTCGCCTCATAACCTCAATTGCTCCGTAATCCAAGCGTTAGTCGTCAGTGTTATGCCTGTATGGATAATTAGCTTGTATGGATGATTAGATAACTGCCTTGGCCTCAGTGTAGCCAACCTGTCACGGGTCATTGGTCATTAGTCACTAGTCATGGGTCGAAACTGGGCTCGTGCTTGTTGAGGACGAAGGACCAAGTATTAATGTGGCCTTCGACGCGTTTTCGATGGTTCGTGTCCTGGATGGTTCGTGTCCTGGATGGTTAGCGTCATGGATGATTCGCGTCCTGGCACATTACCGTCATCTCCTCAGCGAGCTGGCATTTTTCGTCTATTCGTGTGTCATCTTGCTAGTAACCCAGTTGTAGCGGAGCTAAGTCCTGTCGCTTGAATGTCGGTCTCTCACCCTCAAGGCAGGTTTGGCGAGGATACACTCCCCGCATAATAGAGGCTGCGATTGGACGTCGAGAAAGCTTTAATCGTGGAGCAAATTTCTGCCAACCATCTACGTCACCGATCGCGATCGCCCCTGCGATGGGGATACGAGCGGATCTTGGCCCTCGTGATTTTCGTCAATGTCGCTTGGGTGGTTTTCGATTTGACGTACGTCCGATGGCGGGATGTCTACATTCGCTACGTTCCGGGGTTGACCCAACTCTACGATCCGGTGAAGGGCATCGAACCCCATCGCGTTACCCAGAGCTACCTCAATACTGTCGATGCCTTGCAAAACCAGCTTGGTAATGGAGCTCCGCTAGATAGCCCCGCCATCCAAAGCCTGCTGCAAAACTTGCGAGATCGCAGTGTCGAGACCATTGATGACAATCCCTTCCAGCTGGCCAACCGCTTGGGGGCGTTCGAAAGAGCGAAAAACCGTCTGCGCGATCGCACCGGTCTGGAATCCTCTAAGGCAGCCTTTAGACAGTTTTGGACAACCGAGCATCTGGACGAGGAGGGATGGGAAGACAGTCTGGAGTTCTTCAATCGCCAGATTCGACCGCAATTCGAACGAAACTTTTATCGCAACATTGATGAATCCGGCCAGTTTGTGGAGGGGTTTTGGCGGATCGATCGCTGGTTTCTGCTCCTGTTCTCGTTCGAGTTTCTATTGCGCACGTGGTTCATGTCCCGTCGCTTGCACCCGGTGAGTTGGAGAGACGCTGTCCTCTGGCGTTGGTACGACATCTTACTGCTACTACCATTCTGGCGCTGGTTGCGACTGATTCCCCTAAGTATCCGCTGGAGCGATGCTGGGTTGGTCAATGTCAGCCCCATTCGCCTGCAACTGGTCCGAGGAGTGAGTGCCTACCTAGCTGCCGAGATGACTGAACTCATTGTGGTGCGCGTCATCGATCGCGCCCAGACCACCATCCGCAATGGGACTCTGGCCGAACGACTGTTGGCAGAACCGCAGCGGGAATTCATTAACGTAAACGGGGTAGATACAGTCACCGCCATTGCCGAGCAGGCGATCGAGCTATCCATCTACAAAGTACTGCCCCGGCTTCAGCCAGAGATTGAAGCTCTCCTCGCTCATGTCTTGTCCGGAACCTACGCCAATTCAACGATTTATCGCGGTTTGCGCCGTTTGCCTGGCATGACCCACATTCCCCAACAACTGACGCAACAGTTGTCCCATCAACTGGCCTCTAGTCTGTACGATGCGGCGATTGCAGCGTTCGAGGATGACGAAGGCAGGCAACTCTACAACACTCTTGTCGCTCAGCTTAGAACATCGCTGCGCCGAGAGCTGAGCACCGGGCAGACACTGAAGCCCCTCCAAACGTTGTTGGTGGACTTGTTAGAAGAAGTTAAATTGAATTACGTTCAGCAGTTCGAGCAGGAGGATGTTGAACAACTATTGTTGGAGGTGTCCAAACTGAAAGCATCAAAGGAGTGAAGACCATTTCCCGATCGCGCGTCGCTATAATCTGAGGTACTTTAACGGGTTAACCTCAACACTCTATGGAAACCGCCGAACTCAGTCGTACGTTAGCCGAACTGGAATCGCGCCTGGGTAAAACCCAGGACTATCTTTGACGTTCCTGCCCTCGAACAGCAAATTTCCGTCATGGAGCAGGAGGTCTCTCAGCCAGAATTTTGGGACGATGCCGATGCTGCCCGTGCCTCCATGCAAAAGCTCAACTCCCTCAAGCAACCACTCGAACAGCTTCGAGATTGGCAGGCACGTCTGGATGACGCCCAAGCGATCGTGGAATTGCTGGAGGAAGAGGACGATCCGGCCCTGAGGGAAGAAGCGGAACAGGATACTAGCAAGCTGGCTAAAGAGCTGGATGCTTGGGATTTACAGCAATTGCTATCCGGTCCCTACGATCGCAAAGGGGCGATTTTGACGATTACGGCAGGAGCAGGCGGGACTGATGCCCAGGACTGGACGGAAATGCTGCTACGCATGTACGTGCGGTGGGCTGAAAGCAGCGGCTATGCAGTAAAAACATTAGATATTTCTCAGGGGAGCGAGGCGGGGATTAAGTCTGCAACCATCTCAGTCGAGGGGGAGTATGCCTACGGCTACCTGTCTGCGGAAAAAGGCAACCACCGTATGGAACGCATTAGCCCGTTTAACGCTAACGGCAAACGCCAGACTAGCTTTGCCGGGGTGGAAATCATGCCGATTCCTGATGAAGAAGTAGAGTTCGAGCTGAAACCCGATGAACTAGAGTTTGACACGTCGCGATCGGGTGGGGCTGGCGGACAAAATGTGAACAAAGTTGAGACGGCTGTGCGTGTAGTCCACAAACCTACGGGGATTGCCGTGCGCTGCACCCAAGAGCGATCGCAACTGCAGAATAAAGAACGGGCCCTGCAAATCCTGAAGGGCAAACTCATGGAGCTAGAAGAAGAAAAACGACAGCAGGAGCTGGCAGACATTCGCGGCGAGATGGTAACCCAAGGCTTTGGCGGGCGGATTCGCACCTACACCTTCGACCCCTACAAGATGATCAAGGATCACCGCACGGGAGCCGAGACCTACAACGTCGATGGGTTTATGCAGGGGGATCCAGAGGAAGTGGCTCAGTTTATCCAAACCTATCTACGTCAGTTGAAAGGAGTACCAGAGGAGAACTGATGGCTTCCAAAAGACCTAGCAACCTCAACAACAATCCCTATAAAACCTTGCCTGGAAAGGTATTTTAGAGGTCGGATAGCCCATCAAGAACAGCACTACGGTCGTCGTTTACAAAACTTGACATTCACAAAAACAAAAGACACCATAAAGACAGGTTAAGCACCTTCACTCGCACAGGAGACAACTCATGGAATCTCAAGACACTCGTTTCGGTTTCACTGGTTTTGCAGAAAAGTGGAATGGTCGTCTGGCCATGTTGGGCTTCGTCATCGGCATCGCCACCGAGCTGTTGACCGGTGAAGGCATCCTGACCCAGATCGGCCTGATGTAAATCGACGATCGCAGAGTTGCTCCAAACTCTGAAGTTAAGTGGTACTATGCTGCTCTTGCACAATATCTGCAAGAGCTTTTTTATTGCCACAGCGTCAGGAAAACCAAATAATCAGCGTTATCGGACGTTTTGTATTGCCATGACGAGAAGGTGTTCCAGAACTCTCGATGGCAGCTTAGACAGTTAGCGGGGGGCGGCTCCCAACAAGCTCAGAATGCCGAACACCATACTGAGCCGCTCCAGTATCGTAAACTGGCGATCTGCGATCGCCGCCGGAACTCCGCCGCTACCAGCCAGGGCGATCGCCAAGCTAGTTATCATCGCTGTTGTACAACTGGCAAACCATACCGGATGCGCCATCGGCACCACGATCGGGGCAATAGGGATAGACCCCGACAATCCCGCCATCGCTCCCCACGCGATCGCTAGAGCCGTTTGGCCTCCCCACCGAGTGGCAATGGTCGTAATACCGCGAGCACCATCTCCAGTTGCATCGCGGACGTCCCAAATAATTTCCTTGACCCATTGATAGATCGACAACATACCCGTAGCTGGAAGCAAAGCCAATGGTCGGTGCACCACCAGTCCCGCAAATACAATCAGGGCTGCTACGAAGATGGCGACGATGACATTCCCCAAAATGCCGCTGTACTTCACAATCTGCGAGTAATACCACAACAGCGGGATGGCAACAGCTACCCACACAAACGGCATGAGTCCCAACAGCAGAGCGGCGATCGCAGCTACAGCAAACAGACTGGTAGCCCCCATGCGTGCTTGCTGTTGGGTCAGGCGTCCGGACGGCAACGGTCGGTCGGGATGGTTAATGCGATCCGTGTCCACGTCCCAATAATCGTTAATGGCACAGGCTGCCGAATACATGCAACTGAGGACGACAGCGGTCAGCCAGTAGCTGGCGAACGGCGTACTGGAATCCAGAGAATAGATGGTCGCACAGCCTGCTAAACCCGCGAACAATCCGACTGGCCACCGGAAGAGACGGCCAAATGCCTGAACTTGCCTAGACAGAGTATGGCGTGGGTCACAATAGCGGACCACAACAACCTCCCGGTTGGGGATGAGGTGGCGCTCTCTAGTTCCATGATATTTCCCCGCCTTCTAGCGGTAGTGTGTGGTTTCAGGCTCTTATTGGCTGTGACCCGTTCGGGACAGGGCTTATTCACTCAGGGCGGGTTTCTCCATCCGGTGCAACTGCTGCACCAACAGGCTGAGGAACAATCCCACATCCGTCACAATGCCCACCGATTCCAGCGAACCGCGATCGGCCAGTTTGGTCACTACTGCCGGATTAATATCCACACAAATGAGTTTCACACCCGCCGGGGTCATGTTACCCACCCCAATGGAATGCAGCATTGTGGAGAGCATCAAGATAATATCGGCCCCTTTAGCCAATTCGGCATAGTCCGCCTGAGCTTGCATTAAATCCATTTGCGTTTCGGGCAATGGACCATCATCGCGAATGGAACCAGCCAGAGCAAACGGTATCCCTCGACGCACGCATTCGTAGAAGATTCCGGACGAGATCGCTCCTGCCTCCACCGCAGCGGCAATGCTGCCGTGCTGGCGAATCAGGTTGATCGTCTTGAGATGATGTCGGTGCCCCCCTTTGACAGCTTGTCCCCTCTGGAGATCGACCCCCAACGATGTGCCGTACAGAGTTTGTTCCAGATCGTGGACGGCGACCGCGTTTCCCCCCAAAATCCCCTGCACGTAACCTTCTCGCACGAGGGATGCCAAGTGAGGCCCACCCCCCGTATGGATGACCACCGGCCCCGCGACGACAATGGTCTTGCCACCGCGATCGCGCACCTGTCTCAGTTCCCACGCGATCCGATCGACCGCTAATTCTACCCGCCGCTCGCTGGAGATACTGGAGCCCATAAATGAAAATGCCTGCGGCGATCGCTCCCGAGCAGGCTGGCGTACCGTGCGCACCCCTTGCAATCCGCACACCACCAACTCTCCCACCTGCAGATCGCGAATCAACCGGCAGACCGCTCGTGGTTGTCCCGCCTCGGTGCCCGTTACGGCAATGGTGCCGTCCATTCTTTGGTTGAAGACAGGTAGCCACTCCCCACACACCAACACCTCTGTTGGATAAATAGACGTAACGTAAAACTCCTCGGGAGCCACGCCCGCTTGCACGACCGACTGTAAATCGGCATTGCGCACGAACTCGTCGGCCGACGTAGCGCCCCGTGCAATCAACTGACTGAGAATATCGTCCAGCTCCAGAGCACTCGCGGCACACACGTGCAGCTTGACTGACGATGGGCTCTGGCGTTGCTCTCCCAGTTGAAACTGCTCGATCTGAAAACTTCCTCCCCCGGACACAATCGTATCGAGCATCTCGTTCAGGAGATTGCCATCCAGTAACTGCCCCTCGAAGGAGATGCTACGGCTGCAAACAGCGACTTTTTCAACAGTTTCGGGGGATAGCTGTTCGGTCAGTCGCAGCGTCAGACACTTGGCCGCGCCACCCGCTTTGATAAATTCACTCAAGTCGAGATCGATAACTGCGAAGCCTCGCGCTTCTAGAGTGTCCCTCAACTCAGCACTGACTCGATTGACCACAAGGGTGCCATCCATATCGACAGCGTTACAGGCAAAATTGAGGGCATCCGCTTCATCGATCGCAATCCGCTTGTCCTCAGGCACTCGCATCTCGATCGTGCGATTAGAATAGGTGTCAAAAGCGTTGGGATAATACAGCAGGTAGCCGTTGGAGAGCGGGCAGAAACAGGTATCGAGATGGTAAAACCGGTTATCCACCAGATGCAGCGATAGCACTTCAAGGTCCAGCAACGACGCCAGTAATGGATGGGCTTCCAGCGCCGTCCGAAAACCGTAGCCTGCCCACAACCAGCGTCCAGCGCGATCGAGCAGGGCATCGCCCGCCCCTTCAAAGGCCATGCCGTCCGGCAGCTTGCGAACGATATAGCCTTGCGATGCAAACCAAGCCTCGAAGTACTGCTGTTCCCCTTGCCGCTCGGGGTGTCGAAAGGTGCTGAGGATAACTGTGAGATCGAGCACCATACCGGCATTGGCCGTAAACACCATATCGGGCCAGCCACGCTCCGGCTTCACCCGTTCAACCTGCGCATACTGCCGAACGGTGGCGTACAGTTGCTGCCATTGTTGACTGGCCAGCCCCTGATTCAACCGATGCACGTTGCCACTCATCCAGGGGTTGATGATGTAGTCGATATCATAGTGGTCTGGGGCACACATCAAGTATCGAATCGAGCGCGTCATAGCAATCTAGGATGACTACACAAATAGCGATTGAGCGCGCTTGGCCAGTAGATGGTGTTCGCTTCAATAGAGCTGCGGCTATCTCGGTTAAGCCACCCTCCAAAGAACGCAGGTATACCAACGCAGGTCTAGAGTGGGGAGCTGTTCCATCCTCTGTAACCTGGCGATCGCTCTCACTCCAGTGTCTCGAGTTTTACTAATGCGTGGCAACCCAGTCACACCGAGAAGCACGAAGCGTTTTCCCACCCTGCCGACTAACAATCGTGCAGACTCAGCAACGCAATCTGCAGCAATTCACCCCGATGAAATACACAGTCCAGTCTTTGGCTCGCCACGGACATCGCCATAGCCATTTGTGCCCAGTCATCCAGGTATCACCACGATCGCCGTTAGTCTTCTGCTCTAGCGAACCATCCTGTAGGTTCTGACCCTACCGGTCATGGCTCTACGTATCTGATGTCTGAGCGTCGCACCCTTGAGTTTTATAGACAAAGGAGTCTAATAACGTTGCCGACTGGCCATTCTGCTGGAGTCCGAAGGTTTCTACCACCAACTCTTCAGTCGAGACATGCAGCTTCGTGAATACGTGCATGGTGTTGTCTCGCACAGCAACCCAAGCGGACGGAGGCGCTTTAAACACCGAAAATCCTCCACTCTTATTGCTCAACTTGCCCCCCGGACTGGTTTTGACCCACGTCACCCCATCGTCAATCGCATAGCAACTGGTGGATTCGGAGGTAGCAGTAATGTCATCGGGGACACCGACGATCGGATAGGTGCGCTCGAAGGCTTGATCGTGGGATGTCAGCACCACCTCGATCCCCAGTTGCTCGAACAGCGGCCCCAGTTGCGCCCTCAATGCCAAATTGGACGGATGGCTGGCCCCCTCCGCAAACGGAGCAACATGCATGTAGGGCACAATCCATTGAAATCCGTCGTCCTGCGCCTGCCGGATGTCTTGCTCGATCCACTCCAACGCATCGGGCTCTAGCCCTTGCTGCTCGTAGATGGCAAAGATCGATACAAAGTGAACGTTGCCAACATTAAACGAGTAGTTGTGTCCATCGGGAGCACCGGGCGGGGTGGCGAACCGTTGCTGCCAGAGACTGACGTTTTCTTTCAATACGGTCTCGTGGTTGCCGTAGGTTGGCATCAGTACCGAGCGATGCAACACCGGGGTCATTTGCTCAAACCAAGCATCAATCGCTCGCACCAACGGGCCGTGGCGATCGTCAGAACTGTAATAGGCGTAGTCGCCGCCCCCCAAGATCAGCAGAGGCTCGCGTTGGGCAATTTCATCAATCATCTGCTGGGTGCCGGTATCTAAACCGTCCTTACGCCCAACCAAGCCAGTGTCAGCAACGTAAATCACATCAAAGTCGCTGTCTCCAACGGGTGGAGCCGTCGTGAATTGGAAGGTGTCGCTCCACAATGGCTGAACAAAATCTGCCTTGATGCGATATTCGTAGGTCGTGTTGGGTTCGAGGTTATTAATTGTGGCTTCGTGCTGCACGCCGCGATCGTCGGTATCCAGTTGATGTCCCAGTACTCTGGACCACTCTGTCTCTCCCGGTAAGCGGTAATCAACCAGGGAAGACGTTTCGGTGCGGCGCGTGTGCCAGCGCAGGGTGATAGAGGTGTCGGATGCGTTGTCCCAGGCTAAATGAATTTGGGTCGGTGGCTGAGACCAATAGCTACGATACAGATTTTTCGCCAGCTTCACTGCCAGTAGTCCTCCCGCCACAAGGAACACAACGGCACACAGCAGGATCGCCAGAGACTTCAGTAATTTTGGTAAACGAGACCGGGCGGGAGTTTTCTGGGTCGCTGGTGAGGGGTCATTGTTATTCATTGGCACTGGATTTCACGGACAGAGTTCTGTTCTGAAAGGTAAGAGACCAGCGGAGTAGACAACCCATCACTCGCCAGTCAAGTGGAGCAGCATCAATCAAGTTTGCACCAGAACAGAAGCCAACCTGACAGATACCAAGGGAGATCGCTCAACAACGATGTTGGCGAGCATCTAAGTTCACTGGCATCTCAATTGTCCAAAACTGTCTTCACCAAAGATGGCATTCCAGGCAGTCATCTGGCAGGGAAGCAGGAATTACGCAGATGCAATTGTATCGACCAACGTTTGCTGTGGCCGTCGAGCATCTGGTTAGTCTTCTGGAATAGACCCATGACTATGGCTTTCGGCAATCAGCTATGGAGAGTTCTCTAGCCATTTTTCCTGGAACATTAAGGATTTGAGCTATCTCCGAACTCCAGACCTTACAGCGGATTGCCACACTACAAGCTCCGTTAGATTCACTCCGCTCTAGCGAATGGCGATCGCATCC
>JBCBVA010000034.1:0-30905 GCA_039817825.1 Cyanobacteria bacterium J06642_12
TATATCTCCTCTTCTTGATGGGCTAATAATATTGAATTCAGACTGGATAACAAGTGGTATTCATAACATCATGAATTATCTGCCTTTAATCGTAGAAAGTCGAGGAGTTCTCGACACTAGTATGCTGCCTGATATACTTAACAGCCATCGTTATCCTCCAGATAAACGTATCTTTCTTATCGAATTAATGGAGAGATATGAGCTTTGCTTCAGAGTAGATAGCGATCCAAATAACTCCCAGTACTTGATCCCAAGTATCATTACCGAAGAAGAACCAGATACTGGTAAATGGTCTGAGAGTCTAGCCTTTCAGTATGAGTATTCTGTGCTCCCTGAAAGCCTTATTTCTCGCTTCATTGTTCGCACAAGTCACCTCATATCTAAACAGACTTACTGGCGGACAGGAGTCGTTCTTGCACGTTACGGAAATCGCGCCCGAGTACGATCCCACAACTCTACAAAACTTATTTCAGTCGAGATCGATGGACCTTTGCACAGTCGTCGCGAGTTACTTACAATCATTCGCGACGCTTTTTCAGTTATTCATAACACCATGCCGGGGCTGGAAGTAATAGCTCGGGTTCCTATTCCCAACGCTCCCAAGGTTGCAGTTAGTCATGAACATCTTCGTAAGTTAGAGCAGAGAGGAGATAAAACATACTTACCTGAGGGACTTAACAACCCTGTCAATATTCAGGAGCTACTCTATGGAATCGAACCACGGCCATGTGAAGGAGAAGGTGTGAGCGAACAGGGGTCCAAGGTTACTCAAAACTTTTACGGTCCGGTCTACGGCGCTGCAGGAAACGTTGAAGGCGACCTCAACATCAATGCAAACTCCAAATCCTTAGCCGAGGTCGCTGCCGAAATCCAAGCTCTCCTCAAACAACTCGAAACTACAAATCCATCAGCAACCGAAATTCAGCAGAAGAACTATGTCGATGCTGTTGGTGGCCACTCCTTAACCCAGAAAGCGAAAAGTGCTCTCAAAGCTGGTTGGGAAGAATCCATCGATCAATTCGTAGAAAATCGCTATGTCAAAGTCATCATCGCCATTCTGAAAGGTTGGCAAAATCCAGAAGACTAAATCGCAATTTCGACTGTTGGTTCTTCTGAACTGGCCCTAGTAACAACCCCGATCACACAACTTCCCCTATACCCAGCCACCCTCAAGGCATCCAAGCAATCAGAAACCCGATCGCCCTCCACCGCTGCCAACAATCCACCCGACGTCTGCGGATCGAACAGCACGGGATAGCGAGCCAAACGGCTAGCCTCATCAACATTCGCCACATATCGAGCCGCCCGCACATTCTGCGACTGCAACGAACTGGCAAACCCCGCCTCAAACAACGACGGCACCCCATCCAACAACGGTACCGCCTCTAAATCGAGGCTGACGGACACCTCCGACGCCCGCATCATCTCCACTAAATGCCCCAAGAGGCCAAATCCCGTCACATCCGTACAAGCACTCGCTCCAAACTGCCGCAAAATCTTGGCCGCCTCCTGGTTTGACTGCAACATCGACTGCAACGCACTATCAATCCAACGACCATCCGCCCGCAATCGCATGTGGGCCGCAAACAACACCCCTGTCCCCAGCGGCTTCGTCAAAATCAGTTTCTGCCCAGCCTTTAACCCCGACTTCTTCAGCAAGCGATCGGGATGAACAAGGCCGTTACAAGACAACCCAAACCCCAACTCGGCCCCCTCCACCGAATGGCCCCCAATCAGTTCCGCCCCTGCTTCCCGCAAAACCTTGAGAGAGCCCAACATCAACTGCGTCAGATTGCTCTCCATAATCCGCTCCGTCGCATACGGCACCGCCGCCAATGCAAGCACACTATGAGGCTCAGCCCCCATCGCAAACAAATCGCTGAGGCAATGGTGGGTGGCAATTTGCCCCATTACATAGGGGTCGTCAACGATCGCTTTGAAGTAATCGAGAGTCTGTACTAGCAGGCGATCGCTCGGCACCCGTAACACCGCCGCATCATCCGGCGCATCCAACCCGACAACAATACTGGACTCACCCGTTCCCGAAATCCCAGCCCCAACAGCCCCTTGTTCTTTCAAATTGTTCAATACCCGCCCCAACACCGAGCTACCCACCTTCGAGCCACACCCCCCACAACGCATCGCCGCCTGCGACAACTCCTGCAGTGTCTCCATATCTGCCAGCCCCTGGGGCAGTACTGGAGAGTTCTTCTTTGTAACTGAAAGCGGCATCTCGGGAAACTCCCGAAACTTATCCATGAAGCGGAACTCAATCCACTCCTTCCACTTCCACATCCAATGGGATTCCCAGGCCCAGTCCCACTTACAAGCCACCGCCGACTTCGAACCCGTACCGATAATTCGCAAAAAGTCTTTCTGTGGTTTGAATACTTGAGGAGTCTGCCCCAACACCATCCGCTGCAAATTCTCGTACAGCGGCTTGCCCTGCCGCACAGCAAACACCCCCGCTTTCGGACGCGGATACGCCGTCACCGATGAAATATCCCCCGCCGCAAACACATTAGGATGAGACTCCGACTGCAAAGTGGGCCGCAGCGCGATAAACCCGCGATCGTCCGTCGCCAACCCCGATTCCGCAATCCAAGCCTGAGCACTCGCCTGCGTCACCCAAAAGATGCGATCGCACCCCACATCCAGCCCCGATTCACACACCACCCGATCCGGCTGCACCTTCACCACCGGCTGCTCCAAATGCAGCCGAATCCCCTTCTCCCGCAAGTTTTTTGTCAGTAACTGCCGTGCCTTAGCGTTGAGATCGGGAACCAGCGTTCCCCCCCGTTGAAACAAATGAATCGTCAAATTCGACGTAGGCTGTCCGGCCTCCTGCAAAATGCCGTGCAGCCGCGCCCGCATATTCAGCGATAGCTCCAGCCCCCCCACACCACCCCCCACGATCGCCAGCGTCCAAGGGCGATCGGGTTGTTGTCTGACATCGTCAACCACCTGCTGCCAGCGCGTTAAGAACCTGCGGATGGGTTTAGACGGAATGGCGTACTTCTCTGCCCCCGGTGCATTCGCCTTGGCAGGAGTACTGCCGATATTGATGGATAGCACATCGTAGGGGACGGGGGGACGGTTGGCGCACAATACTTGCTGCCGGTCTAGATCGAGACCGATCACGCGATCGATCAGCAGTCGAGTCTTGGCAAATTGAGCCAGCGGGCGCATGTCAATATGACAATCATCCACGCTGTAATACCCCGCAACATGCCCCGGCAACATCCCCGAATAGGGCGTGTACGTAGTCTCGGTAATCAGCGTCACCTGTACCCCCGGAATGGGATTCATCCCCAGCAACTTGAGGGCGATCGCGTGGCTGTGTCCGGCCCCCACAAGCACGAGATTTTTGGCGATCGCTGGTGACTGCATCTCAATTCTCACAGTGGCTGCAATACCCTCTTGAGCATCTCTCGTGGAGACTCGGAACAAGAAAGACTCGTTTCTATCTTGACGCCCGACAACGAGAGAAGCCCTCCATGTAGGAGGGCCGTATGGTGCGACTGTTAGTCACGTTCAAGCTACGAAGACCCAATGGGTCTGGAACATGATGTCAAGACTTGAAAGGTCACGATCTGGTCGGTGAAGGGCGAGCGCTCTTTCTCAGGCTTGCTGCAGTACATTGGTGGCGCTCGGCAATCCGCTTTCGAGAGTTTCCCGACCACTTCACCTTGCCAATCAGGATTAGCTGTCTCCACATTCCTGACGTTACAGCGGCCAGACGTTGCAGCAGACTGCTAGACAGTGTGATGAAATCACCCACAGCAAGCCTGACAAACCACTAAATCGTTTGAGACACTTCGGGCCAGTTGGAATCGGCGTTGGCGATGTTGCCAGGGATGTCTCGCTCCCAACGGCTTTGGACGCTGCTGTCGAAATTGAGATAGAGCTTGCCGTCTACGATGCTCCAAGCATCTGGAACGGTAGGAGCGGAGTAACCTTGTGCGACAGCCCAAGCACAGTGACCACCGTACTGAGGCGCGTACGCTTCGGGGTCGCTAGCAAACAGATCGCGATTCTCTTCACTGGAAAACTGCCAAGTGGCTCCACCCCATTCGTAGGTATAGTCCGAAGACCCAGGAACGGGAGCATTGTCGGTAAAGTAAGCCACCGGGTCAGTACCGTCAATCGCAATGCCGCCCTCGGAGTAGATAGCTAGGTCAGCAGACGCTGCAGCGCAGGGATTGGCGGCACAGGGGTTAGCGGCACAAGGATCTACCGCCGCACAGGGGTTGGCAGCGCAGGGGTTGGCAGCGCAGGGATTGGCCGCACAGGGGTCAACAGCGGCGCAAGGGTTAGCGGCACAAGGATCTACCGCCGCGCAGGGGTTAGCGGCACAAGGGTTGGCAGCGCAGGGATCTATAGCGGCGCAGGGATCGGCACAGGGATTGGCCGCACAGGGAGCAGCTTGAGCAATACCGGGTTGTTGAGTGGGCTGTTGGTTAAAGCCGAACTGCGTCACTGCACCAACCGTGGTGAGTCCGGCGATCGCGCCCATCAACAACAAATAACGTACTTTCACGGTCAAAATTCCTCAGACAAAACTGGTGGGCCAAAACTGGCAGACCAAAAAACTGGAGATCGAGCAAGATTGCTTTCACGCTTTGATAGTGACCAGTCCAAGCAAAATTAGGCTTGACACCACATGAAAAATATTTCAGCGTTTCTCAGCTCTATCTCAGGTTTGCCAGCATTGCGATCGTCCCCCAGTCGCCAAGAGAAGACAGACTCTACGTTAGGGACTCTGAGAAGTTGTTCAGCAAAACTCCTGCAGCCTCGTAACTAAAGCTGCACTATGCGCGTTCATGAACGTGTAATTACGAACTATTGTCGGCAGGATGACCACAGCGAGAATCGCCGATTCACCGTTAGTCGCCGGCAACATGCGCGCGATGGGAGAGCGATTGCATTCAGCTTTCTAGTAGTGCAGGTGTCTCGAAAGGCACAGGTGTCTCTAAAAAACCGCTGGCTGATTGAGCCATGAGATCGTGCAGGATGTCTCCAACGATTTGTACAGCCGGTTCGATCGCATCGGGTTGAATGGAATAGCTGAGGCGGAAGGCCGAATAGCCCTGTTGGTCGGCAAAAAAGAGATTGCCCGGATAAACCACCACTCCGCGTTCGAACGCTGCTTGGTAAACCGCCTCTCCGGACATCCGATCGGGCAAGTGAACCCACAAAAACAATCCCCCCTGCGGTACCGTCCACGTCACGTCCGAGGGAAACCAACGCTCCATCGCTTGCAGCATCAGATTTCGGCAGTGCAGATTCGAGCTGCGTAGCTTACTCAAGCGGCGGCGATAGTACCCCGACGCCAAATACTCGCTCACAATCGTTTGCGACAGGGTGGCACTGTGCAAATCTCGCACCAGCTTGTTCTCCACCAGCGCCTGATGGGTCTGTTGCGGCGGCACCATATAGCCCACCCGCAATCCTGGAGCGATCGCCTTGGTAAACGTACCGATGTACGTGACGCACTCGTGCCGATCCATAGCCTTGATCGACAGCGGCACATCCCCATCAAAATGCAGTAATTCGTAGGCATTGTCCTCCACCACCGGACATTGATATTGCTGCGCCAACTGCAACAGCCGCTGCTTGTGCTCTCGCGATGTGGTGATGCCGGTGGGGTTATGCAGGTTGCTGATGGTATAAATCAGTTTGGGCTGATGGCTTTGCAAGTACTGCTCCAGCAGCTCCAAATTCATGCCGTCAGGTGCCATCGGAATACCGATAATCTTAGCCCCCATATTCGAGAGGGCAGCCAGAGCACCGTGGAACGTAGGATTTTCGACAATCGCCCAATCTCCGGGCTTGAGGTAGTGGTGAAAGGCAATGGAAATGCCCTGCATGGAACCACTGGTCACAACAATATTGTCCGGTGAGGAGTTCAATCCAATGTGGGCCAGCAGGCGTGCAATCTGCAGTCTGAGTTCGTGGCGACCCTGGGGATAGTCGTAGAAAAACAGGTCATCCGTCACGCGACTGGAGACGCGACGGGCAATCCGCTTCAGATCGTCCAGTCCCTCTTGGCTGGGGATGCCGCAACTGAGGTCGATCGCCATTTGGGTTTGGCGGGCCGCGATCGAATCGGTACAGGCACGGTAATAGGTGCTCTTGACATGAGCCATCACCGTCACCGTCTGATCGGGGTTAAATTTCGATGACTGAACGGGACTGCTCGCGATTGGCGGCTCCACAAAATAGCCTGACCCTTGCCGTGCCTGGATCAGTCCATCCCCTTCCAGTACGCTGTAGGCCTCGATCGCGGTCAGCTTATTCACCTGCGATTCTTTAGCCAGCTTGCGGATAGACGGTAGGCGATCGCCTGGACGCAGAGTGCCTGACTGAATCAAGTCACGCAAGTACTCGCGGATTTGTAAGTAGACCGGGATATCTGACTGGCGATCGAGCAGAATTTTCACAGCAAGCTCCTGCCAGCATGGGTCGTAACAAATCCGATTGCTTGGACTATAAACCGTATGGCTGTTGGCCACCTAGTACAGTTTGACCGCTTCTGGCTAGTACACTGCTTGATTTTGCAACTGTACTAGCTAAATTTCTGTCAGGTGTACCTTCTGGCGCGCAGAGCAATGGGTCAGAGTGTGGTTATCGCAATACAGTAACAGCCCACCCTTAACGATCCAATCAGCGCGATCGCACAACTGGGGGCGGCTCTATCGGAGACCCGCGATGTACTACATCAATTCTGCCTCTGCATTCGCTGCCGCATCCCGCCAGCTGGAACGGTGGAAGTGCTTGCTCTACAGCTCGCTCCTAGGAGGAGGTGAACCAACGGTTTGGTCTCTCAAAGATCGTTACGGTGTCCCCTACTGGCTGGTGTGCGATCCACAGAGCGATCGCCCGCTCGAAGCCAGAACAGACGATGAAGTGCGTCAAATTTTAGAACAGCGGTATCGCCAATCAACCTTACGTAAATAGAGCCTGAACTCGCGTCTATAGCTATTGGCAATCAGCGACAGAGAGTTCTTCAGTCATTTGTCCTGGTAGACCGAGGCTTTGAGCTGTCTTCACCCTCCAGACCTGGCAGCAGATTGCCGTAAACCAGAAAAGGCATGGCTGGTAACCAGCCATGCCCTTCTTAGATGTCACCCTTCAGCTCAACTCGTTACAAAATGAAGTCGCTTGCACCCAGTGCGTTGACGCCATTCAGTCGAATTTCCATATCGGCGGTTGTATTCAGATCGCCGTGGATATCAACCTGAATATAAGCGTTGCTACCGGAGGTGTAGTAGCGCACCTCGCCAGCCGATCCGGTGAAGTTACCGGTACCGATGAAGTTAAAGGCTTGGTCACCCAAGATGTTGGTATTGGCATCAATAGAAGACAAGTCAATCTTGTCAAACCCGCGAGTGAAATCCATAATCACGTCACGCTGAGCCAGACCTACGCCACTGTCAGACGTGCGGTAGTACTTGTAGATATCCAAGCCTGCACCGTCGTACATGGTGTCTTTACCGGCGCCGCCAATCAGGACGTCGTCCCCTGAACCACCCCGGATGATGTCGTTGCCCGAGCCACCAACCAACCGGTCATTGCCAGCCTCACCATCGAGGGAGTCATTACCGCTACCACCGAACACTCGATCGTTGCCTGCTCCAGCCTTGACCGTATCGTTGCCTCCAAGGGTCACAATCAAGTTGTCCCCGGCAGTACCGATAATCTCGTCATCACCGTTACCCGTCCAGACATTTTCAAAGTTGACGGCGGTTTCACCGGCAAAGTTGGTCACACCGGTATTCATATTCAGCTCGTAGTCGCCATTCCAGAAGCGGACATCTAAGGTGTCAACACCAGAGCCACCGTCCATGCGGTCCAGGCCGAAACCACCATCGATCCAGTCGTTGCCTCCGCCACCGTTAATGGTGTCGTTGCCACTACCGCCATCTACCGTGTCGTTGCCACTACCGGTGTAAACGCGGTCGTGGCCCGCTCCAGCATCTACGCGATCGTTACCTCCAGCAGTCACAATCAAGTTGCTGGCTGCCGTGCCGGTAATCCGATCGTTGCCGTTGCCCGTCCAGACATTTTCAAAGTTGACGGCGGTTTCACCGGCAAAGTTGGTGACCCCGGTGTTCATATCTAGGTGGTAAGCACCGTTCCAGAAGCGGACATCTAAGGTATCAATCCCAGAGCCGCCATCCATGCGGTCGACACCGAAGCCGCCATCAATCCAGTCGTTGCCACTACCTCCGTTAATGGTGTCGTTGCCATTCAAACCGCGAATCCGATCATTGCCTCCTAAGCCAAAAATGCGATCGGCAGCATTAGTACCGTTAAGAACGTTGTGTCCGTTGTTACCTACGATGAGAACCATAACTCGTGCCTTTTGTGATGTTTAGAACGCGGGTGGTGAGCCCGCTTTTGCTTGAGTTCATAGTTCAACAAATGTTTGGGTCCCCCGGTGACTGAACGCATATAGACGGTGTGATCGATGTCATCGCAGTCACCGATTCCCTTAGGAGCCTGCGCTGAGGAGGTTCGATCTGCAATTTGCACCCTTCATCGTTTGCCTCCACACGCGGTGTTCTGTGAGAGACGATTTATCCTAGTAAGTGTTTGGAACATTGAGTTCCATAACTCGTGCGCAGGTGGTTCCTGCGCTTTTCTGTCGCTGCTCTGCTGCCAACTGGCACCATTGCGCCGCTACGACTTACCACCACCCAGTGCTATGGCTTTCAGCGATCGGCTATAGAGAGTTCTCTAGCCACACTTCCCGGAACATCAAGGCTTTGAGCTGTCTCCGCACGCTAGATCGTCCAGCAGATTGCGGTATAACCGTTGCCAACGCAACAGACGCGCCCACCAGACTTAGTCACAATCAAGCTCAACAACAATCACGTTCAAGAGTCGATTCAGTAGGGTAGCAACGCTGTCCTACCGCAGGTCGCTACACAAAGGATTCAGTATGGGGAGAGGGTATGACTGCAACTCGAAACCACACCAGGGTCTATCCCAGACAGTGCACCTTTTCCACACAGGATTGGGATGCACTCGCCCCGTTTTGGTACCCGATCGCCTTCAGTCGCGACATTGGCGATCGCCCCTATGCCACCACCCTGCTCGACCAGCGGCTCGTGGTTTGGCGCACGGGTTCGGGGCTGTCCGTCGCCAACGACATCTGCCTACACCGCGGCGTCCCTCTCAGCATGGGAGATGTGAATGGCGACCATCTGATTTGCAAGTATCACGGGTTTCATTACAACGCTGCTGGGGCCTGCACCCTGATTCCAGCCAATCCCAACGCTAGCATTCCATCAAAACTCTGTCTCACGACCTATCCAGTCCGTGAAGCCTACGGACTGGTGTGGACGACTCTAGCTGGGGATGGCAGTTCTGCTTCTGGCGATCGCAATCCATCACTACCCGAACTTCCGGAATGGAACGATGCTAGCTACCAGCAGATTCTCCCCGACAGCATCGACCTGAAGGCAGCAGCTGGACGGCAGATGGAAGGTTTTTTGGATGTGGCTCACTTTGCCTGGGTGCATTCAGAGTCATTTGGCGATCGCGACAACCCCGTAGTCCCCCAATACAACGTCCACACAACCCCTTACGGAGTGCGAGCCGAATACCTCAGCACCGTCAGCAACTTCCCAAAAGGACTGCAAGATCGCGCCCCCGCTGATTTTCTTTGGCTGCGAGCCTTCGACGTGTTTCTCCCCTTCGCTGCAGTGCTCAGGGTGCATTTTCCCAACGACGGCCGCCTCTGTATCCTCAACGCCGCCTCGCCAATCTCAGCCCGTCAAACCCGCGTCTTTTGTCCCATCTGTCGCAACTTCGACACCGACCAGCCGCTGGAGCCAGTCTACGATTTTAACCACCAGATTTTTAATGAAGACAAAGCAGTGGTAGAAGCGCAGTACCCGGAAGATCTACCCCTGGACTTACGGGCCGAATCTCATATCGAGGCCGATCGAACCTCTATTGCGTATCGAAAGGGATTGGCAATGCTAGGTTTGAGTACAATTTATACTGCTTAATTCGATCGAGTTGCCCTCCTGCATCCCCAGTTGAGGGGATGAGTCGCTAGTAACGCTGCTGACTCGAATTGGAGCACCCCACATTCGCAGGTGAACGTAGCACCAATGTCACAGCCAATAGACCGGGTATACAGCGGCAATCCTCGACATCTAGCAGTCGTCGTTACTTCGATGATCGCAGTGTTTCTGGCAGGATTCCTTTTGGGGGGAGAGGGGCAATCGTTCGCAGCCACTGCAATGGAAAGCGTACCGTTTGCCGCTCTAGCCATCATGGCGTACGTGGGGGAGAAGCAAACCTGGGGCAAAATACTGTGCCTGCTGATTCTGTTCTCGACGTTCATCCTGACGATACTGACGCTGATTGGTCTTGGGCTGGGGGTGGTAGTTGGCCCTAACATCGAGACTGTTTTTTCTGACCCTGCTCTGCTCGAGCCATACAACCAACAAATACAGGAGACCACCGGCAAGCTCGCATTGGGTGCGCTGATGTCCATAGGCTTGGCGAGTTCTGCCTTCATTCCCCCCATCCGGCGGGCGATCGCTCGCATTGTCCCCATCGATCCGCGTTCGTTTACCCATACCGTTGCTTTCGTCTTAGTCACGGCCTTAACGCTGCTCTGCTTTGTGCCACTGATCGTGCTGGCGGTTCCGGCGATCGCCTCCATCTCGTCAGCGCTGTCAGAACAGGGGCAAAGTTTGACTCAACGCAGCCCAGATGGGTTGCTGCGGGATGAACTGTATGGGTTGCTGTGGCTGTTACCGACGGCAGCGATCGCGGTGGGGTACTGTTTGAAGCGCGATTTTCGACAAACGCTGGATCGGCTGGGACTGCACAAACCGACGTGGCGTCAGGTGGGGGTGGGATTGGGCTGTGCAGCCGGGCTGGTACTGGCCGCCAATGTGTTATCACCGGGAATCACGTGGGTGTGGCAACAGTTGGGCTGGCCGCAAACGGATGAGGCAGCATTTCTGGAATTAGCCAGCTACTTTTTCACCCCTCTGGGGGCGCTGGTCATTGGGATTAGTGCCGGATTGGGTGAAGAACTTGCCTTTCGGGGGGTGCTGCAACCTCGGTTAGGCCTCTGGCTATCCAACCTATTTTTTACGAGCGTTCATGCGTTTCAATACAACTGGGATGCCCTGATTTTGATTTTTGTGGTAGGGGCAGTGTGCGGAATAGTCCGACAGCGTACTAACACGACCACTTGCGCGATCGTGCACGGTGTTTATAACTTTCTGCTCATCATGCTGGTGGTATTGCAGGGCTCCTGAATTTAGGAGTGAATTTAAATACGGCAATTAATCGTTAGGTCGAGCAGAATGATGTCCTCTCAGCAGCCATCTTCAGTTCCGTCTCCTTCACACTTTCAATTCGAATCAGACTTTATCGAGTCTTGGCGCTGCATCCCGATGCGGGTACGGCTAAATCTGGATACCTGTGGGGTAAAGCTGAAACTGGTGCATTGGCATGCGTTAGAGGCATCCGAGCGACAACAGTTGGTGGAAATGCCCTGCGAGACAGAGATAGAAGCAAGTCACTATCGCGACCATTTGCTGAGCGTTGTCAGCGATCGCTACGGCTCGCCCCCCAAACTCCTCAACGTTCCCGACAATCCTGCCTGGGATGACGGCAGCACCATTCCCGACACCGTGGTGGAGAAAGGCAAAGAATTTAATTTCCAGATGCATCCCCAGCACTGGGCCAACCTCGATCGCCTACAGCGATTTGCACTCATCAAATTGAGCCGTCCCAGCCACGAGAACACAAACTTTTATCCGGCGCTACAGGAATTTGGATTGGTTGAGTGAGTATGTGAAGGCACTGACTAGCGATGGGAGATAAGTGTGGGGTCATTCGTCATTCGTCACTCGTCATTAGTAGACCCCCATTAATAACCAAGGACTAATGACCAAAGACTAATGACCAAAGACTAATGACCAAGGACCAATTTTCCCCTTACCCACAAACATCCCGCACCATTGCCGAATCCACACTCCGAAATAGCGAATTCAGCTCCGACATACTCCAGTTCCCCGTACAAACGTTCTTGCGAATGTTGTAGCGGACCAGTGCTGAGGGTTCGGATGCAGTATTACTGGCCGCTTCGTTGGGGGTGAATTCGATGGTAGTGCTGCTGGAGGGGACTTCGTCTGCAGCATCTGATTCGGCGAGTTCGGAGGATGCTTCAGTCTCGCCCTCCTGGCTGACCGGATTGCCTTCAAACTCGGGCAGGCTGCTGTCGGTTTCAACCTCGATGTCTCGCGATCGCTCGATTGTCGTTTGGCCCCACGCCGTCCCTGCAAATCCGCTAGACAGCAGCGCTAGTCCCAGAACAAGACTCATCCATCGAATACGCATCGTCACCACGTCCCTTCCGCAATCACCTGTAACTCCAATTATTCACATCGAACAAGAGAGCTGCTAGAGGCAAAGCCGTAGGGAAGCGGTTGAATATCTACGATCGCGGGGGTGTGATGCCCCGCTTGCTCAACGTCTCGTCCAAATCTTGCAGCAACCCGAAATCTTCTTCCGGTAGCGCCCCACCAGCCGTGCCAGCCGCCAGGAAATCGAACGCTTGTCGGAATTCTGTGGGGGTAGTGGCAATCGGGGAATCCAAATGGCAGGGAATAATTCGCTCGAAATCCCACTGGGCCACGGTATCCGCCCAGTCCAACGTAAGTTGGGAGTCGCGATTGAGAATTAGCCGCTGCAAAATGGGGGCCACAAACATCCGACCGTTGCCGCGCAGGGCTTCGAACGAACGTCGCCAATCATCGCGCCATTGCCAAGGCAGCAGCCCAAAATAATTTTTGGCCGAGCGACTGGATGCGTTGAACGCTGCCTTCAAACACTGGCCCACCGACAACGTTTCCAAGGCTGCCGGACGGAAATAGAAGGAAAATAGTGCAATGCGTTCCCACCCTTTGCGGCGGTTGTCAGCCGTGTCTTCTAGACAATCGGAGACGCGATCGCGGGCGTGAAACAGTAATGGGAACGGATCGAGCTGCAAAATGGCCGGAGGCTGGGCAGGAATCGAGACAATCGTGTCCGTTACCAATAAGGTGCGCGAGTCTTTGTGAAACAAGACCGCCTCTTCAAATGGCCCCAACCCCAAACTGATGGGGCCTAACGTAGCATAGTCAAACTCATCGGCAAACGGCGCATCGGCACTGTTGTCGGGCAGCAGGTGAGTGCGCTTGCGGGGAAATCCCAGCCAACTCAAGGGCAAGTCCAGCGGATAGCTCCATTGGTGTTTGGCGACGTATACCTGAGCGTTCGGAAATTTGCGGGCAAAGGGAGCGGCAAAAACTTTGTGCTCCACCCCCGAAACAGTGGGCAACACGATGTATTTCACATCGCCATGCCGATCGATCAGGTCTTGCATCAACCCCAAACATTCGCGAGTGGGGGCAACGGGAGCGTACACCAGCAAACCACCCGCATCCAATCGCACCACCGTCATGCGGATGGGCACAACCACGTAAAAAATGCCCTGTAGTTGCTCAAATGTCCACATGCGATCGCTGATGACTTCCTGACGCAACGTCCGCCGCTTGCCGTAGGGATAGATAGGCACAATCGGCCACCACGGCCACGACCAATCGCCAGACCGTACCGCTGCGGGTGTTTGTTCATCCACTGCTTGCCGATCCACCACGCGATTGCTCACTCCACGGTTCCGTTTGATTCCCTCTCTAATCTACAGAAGCTCGCCCCCATTTGAGTTTCGCTACACTCTTGGAAATTATGTTGAGGCCCAAAATAGGGCTTGCCACAATAGAGCTTGAATGAAGGGAAATATCAGGAAATATGTGGACATGGGGGTTCGTAGATTAAGGCTGGGCGCTGTCTGGGCGACATCGATCGCATTGACATCCATTGCGGTAGGGTGGTTCGCTGCACCGGTCGTAGCCGAAGAGTGGGAATTTTTTGCTGCAGGCATCGATAGCTATCGCCACTACATCGACCTAGAGTCCATTCAGTGGGACACAGACGATCCGGCGATCGCCTCCGCTCGCTTCAGCAGTAACCAGGAAGGAGGAGTGTACGCCATGACACTCCACTGCGATCCCATTAGTCCCAACTACGGCACCTACTTACTCGATGGCTATCCACAACCGCTGTATCTCGAAACCATTGTGGAATCTGCCCGCAACATCCTGTGCCTTGGCCCCTGCAGCCAATTCGCACTTCCCGCAGCTACCGTCATTCCGGAGCGAGCCACACAGCTATCAGACGAGTTTTGGGCCGAGCGTCGCTGTCCATCTCCCGCTCCCGACCTTCTGAGATGAGATAGTGCTCTGTCAGCAAAGAAATGGTGAGCATGTGGCCTCATTCAGGCTGGCTGCAATGCATTCGTAGCTTGATGACACACTTCATAGCAAGCCTGACAAATCACTAGATGCATCGATAGCATTTGCAGAATCGATAGCTCTAAGGCCGATCGCTTGCAAAGCTGGAACCAACCGATCCGTTCAATCGTTATCAACTTGCCTCCGTGACCGAATCGATTACGTCAAAATCCCCCTCCCTCGCTCCTCAGTTTTTTCGACTGGCCGCGATCAATATCCTGTCCAATGTCACCACTCCTCTGGCTGGCATTGTAGACGTGGCATTTCTAGGACATCTGGCAGAAGTCAAGCACCTGGCAGGAGTTGCCCTAGCCAGCGTGTTGTTCGACTATCTTTACTGGTCGTTTGGCTTTCTGCGCATGGCCACCACCGGACTGACAGCACAGGCAGTCGGACGGGAAGATCGCCAAGAAGCCATCCTAGTCGGCGTCCGCAACGGGGCCATCGCGATCGCCGTCGGCAGTGCCATCCTGTTATTCCAATTGCCGGTCCGCGAGATCGGGTTTTGGCTGCTGCAGGGGGAGCCAGCTATTGAGGCCGCCGGTCGAGGCTATTTCAACGCTCGCGTGTGGGGGGCACTCCCCAGCCTGCTGAACTACGTATTAATTGGCTGGTTCTTAGGCCAAGCACGCAGCAGCATCGTGCTGCTCCTAACGATTGTGGGGAACACCACCAATGTGGTGCTGAATTATTACTTCATCGCCCAATGGGGATGGGGAGCAGCAGGCGCAGGGTGGGGGACAAGCCTCAGTCAACTGGCAATGACCATCGTGGGAATCTTGGCGATCGCACCCGCGTTACGCACCATCCATTGGGATAAAGCGTGGCCTGATATTTGGCGTCAATCGGCCATCGTGTCTGCATTTTCGCTCAATGCCAATTTGATGGTGAGAACGTTTGCTCTCATGACCACATTTGCCATCTTTACCAATATCGGCTCCCTTCTGGGCACCACCATCCTGGCGGCAAATGCCCTGCTACTCCAAGTGTTCATACTCGGGGCATACATTACTGACGGGCTGGCATTTGCCACAGAGAGTTTGACAGGCATACTCGATGGGCGCGGTCTGCGGAAGAGCATGCGATCGCTCCTGTGGCTGTCTGGGGTATCCGGCGAGGTGATTGGGGTGACAGTTGCCGCAGCGTTTGTCCTCCGACCTCAATTCCTACTAGGCTTGCTCACCGATCGCCCCGATGTCATCAATACCGCCTTAGCATTTGTCCCTTGGCTCATTCCAGTCTTGGGGTTGGGGGCGCTGGCCTTTATGCTAGATGGCTATTTCTTGGGGATAGCCGCAGGCAGTGCCCTGCGCAACTCAACGCTTTGGGGAACCTTCATAGGCTTTCTACCCTGTGGAGCGATCGCCCTGTGGCACCGCAACCCTCACTATCTCTGGCTGGGACTCTCCGCCATGATGGGGCTGCGGGCTGTCGCTTTACTGGCACAGGTGCCACGCACCCTCGCCAGCGACGATCGCTAGAGATCGAGCCCGATCGCCACATGCCCCTATCTCGTCGTTCACCCCTCTTCATTCAGGCTTTGTATAGTTCAGCCCCTTAGTTCAGACTATGTAGATATCAGCAGAGTTTGTGCTGGCAACGCAACAAACAATGTCACTTTATTAACAAAAAGCGAGTGAAATGATGTGTCCCCGATCCCGGTGATACGTTGATCTGTAGCTATCCTGGCTGTGTTGACATGAACTTAATTGCCGTCAAAGAACTAGCCCAAAGCTATTCCGCACTTCAGCTCGAACAGTGTTTATCTAGCGAAATATCCGAGGGGTATAGCGCTTGCCAGTTGCCCCAAACAACGGCCACACGCGAAACTGCAATTGATAGCTTGGCCAAAGCTCAAGTTGTGCGGGCGTATATGGAGTCTGAGCACGTTCCGGTTGGTGACGCCCTGCGCGAGCTCGCGCGGCGTATGCGCACCCTTCAATAGTGCTAAATACAATCGGTCATTGACAGAGCAGACCTACGCTCGGAACAATTAACCGACGACATCAATATCACCATTCCAAATCGCTTGTTCCAATATACAAATGGCCAATCTATCCTCAATGTCGAGGGTATCTTGTGACATCAAACGTTTTAGATACCGGCATTCTTCAACAGAGATAGTCTTACGATCTGCACTTTTTGACAGGATCGCGCGGGCGTTTAGGGTATACATTTTCATGGCTCTCAACACATCCTACTGTTTAGAAATTTCCCCAGAAACAGATAGAATTTCATAGACTTTTGATGAACTGTCAACCCCTGTATAAACCCCGTATCAAGCTGATTCATACGACAGATGTTGTGACGTAAATTACGTAGCCAGCCATCAATTATTCGTATATTTTTATCTTCACAAACGATGTAGTGTGGTTTTGAGTAGTCCTGCACGGCGGACAAAATTGTTGAGATGGCAGCCATTCAAGGGCAGCTCGTGCTTTCCCAGTCTGACGTTGGCAGATACCACCCCTCCGCAGACAGGCTGCCGTCAGACTGAGAGCAATCCTCAGCTCCTCTGTGTAGCGCACTCAAGAGAGGAGCGAGACAGACTTCTAAACATTCTGTGTACGCGCGAGTCTGAATAATCGTTAAACAGACCCGAAAGAAGGGTGTCCTGCGCCTAACACCAGCCACAATATCGGTGAGGTTCCAGTTTCCCACTACACTGAGCCACCGAACGGCGATCGCGTGCTGCATATGCTGAATCCAGTAGTGTCGCGATCGCGCTTGTCAGAGCAAAATCTTGCTTGGAGCATCCTATGTCTCCCCAATCCCTCGGGGTTCCTCCCAATGCCTGGTTCGTTGATACCGACACCGCCGATATCACCCGCCCCTCCCTCCCGAGTCAGATACTTGAACTAGCCACCGATAGCAAAACAGTCCGACTCGATCTGGCAAAGACCGCTCTGATTGTGGTGGATATGCAGAATGACTTTTGTCATCCCGACGGTTGGTTGGCCCACATCGGCGTCGACATCACTCCTGCTCGTCAACCGATCGCCCCTCTCCAACAACTTGTCCCCAGGTTGCACGAAGCTGGCGTTCCCGTCCTGTGGCTAAACTGGGGCAACCGCCCCGATCTGCTCAATATCAGCGCTGCAACTCGCCACGTCTACAACCCCACCGGCTCGGGAGTAGGTTTGGGAGATCCGCTCCCCAGCAAGCAATCGCCCGTCCTGCAGGTCAACAGTTGGGCTGCTGCAATTGTGGATGAGCTACAGTCAGTGGCAACTGGCGATATCCGAGTGGATAAGTACCGCATGAGCGGATTTTGGGATACGCCGTTAGATAGTATTTTGCGAAACCTTGGACGCACCACCTTGCTGTTTGCCGGAGTCAATGCCGATCAGTGCGTTATGGTCACCTTGCAAGATGCCAATTTCTTGGGTTACGACTGCTTGCTGCTGAAAGATTGCACGGCAACAACCTCCCCCAGCTACTGCCTTGACGCAACGTTCTACAACGTCAATCAATGCTTTGGCTTTCTCACCAGCTCCAGTCAGTTGCTGTACGCGCTGGAGCTGCCGACGGCTCAATCCAACACCCATCGAGCGGTGTCTTAGGCAACTCGTGCCTAGCTGAACCTATACCGTGCTGTAGCCAAGTAGTGCCCGATCAATCACGCACCACCTGCGTTCTGGAGACACCTCGCCATGTTGCCCGACTCCTGCACCATCCCCAGTCTCAAACATCCCCAGGATTACCAGGCATATCGCATTAGCCCTGATGACTCGAACCGACTCGCCATCGTATTCGACCCGATTCGCGATCGCGTCTCATTCACCTGCTGCATCGAGATTTACGACCCTTACGGCAAAACCCCTCCCAATCGACACCAGTATGCTGTGGAGATGTTCTTTATTTTGCAGGGGAAGGGACAAGCATTTTGCGACGGCAAAGTCGTTGAATTTCGGACGGGAGACACGCTACTGGTCCCGGCCACGGGCGAGCACATTATTGAAAACACCACAGCAGAGCGACTCTACGTGATGTGCATCATGGTGCCGAATGAAGATTTCGCCGAGCTGATCCGCAGCGGCCAACCAGTGGAGCTGGATGCAGAGGATTTCCGGGTGCTGCAACGCGTATCGCAGCACTGGGCTCAGCGACAGCCAGCGCCTGATTAGCGACCTGATATGGAAAACTCTCGCGGGTTTCAGAGCAGAGAACGTGTCTCTTTTTGAAATGCGTCTACGACTCGCTTAGGGAATCGCCAGACAAATATAGTGCTTGCCATTTCAGTCAGGACAGAGGTTTCTATGCATCATCAGGGATAGACATAGCTGAAATGTCCGCAGTGGTGTGACCACTGCTATATCAACCGCCAGACAAATATCAATCACAACCGAGCACCTGCAATAGACACCCGATATGAAAATGCTGCACGGTAAGGATTTGGGCTGAACTAGGCGTGCAATAAGTGGCCCTGAGACCTCACAGAGGCTGCTGTTCCTGCTGAAACACCATACAAATGAATAACCAATCAGGCAGTAGGTACTCTGCGAAGCCGCTCTTGAGCCCGACGGTTAAACTCCCATTTGACAGCAAGGGCTGTAATAAACATAAAGATCAGCCATTGAACATTGTTGTAGCTATAGATCGACGTCTCGACCATGTTCATGGCGAAGAATTGGATTAAAAAGAGGATAGGGAAAAAGCTCGCAACCCCCTGCGATTCTCGCAGCTTAAGAATCAAGTTGAGGATGGTTGACCACAGACTGCACATAAACACGGCCGTTCCCACAAACCCAATACTCAACATCATTTCCAGAAAGCCGTTGTGAGCATGAAACTTGGCTTTCACGGTTGCCAAGTGGATCAAGATTGCGGCAGGTCCATCGAACCCTCCAGCCCAGAATGCTTCGTAGCCGTAGCCAATCCAGAACTTTTCATAGATACCATCGATGACAATCGGCCAGAATGTGGCGCGGCCAGTTAGGTTTGAGCTTTCACCAAATGCAGCTAAAACAGTGTCGGCATTGTCAACGACAAACAGAAGGGTGACAAATCCAACAAATAACGTGCCAAAAATCGCTGGCATCATTTGAGACAATTTGCCTCGAGGAATAAACAGGAAGGGCAGTGCAGCAATGGATAGCAGCAGAGCTCCCAATCCCGTTGATGACTGGGTAGCAACCGTCATACCGCTTGTCAAAATAAACAGAGCCAGGTTGAGCGCTCGACTCCCAATGCGATCGATGTAACACAGTAAAAAAACAATTGCCGCGATGGCTAGACGGACGCCAGCACCGTTCTTATGTGTGAAGACTCCTCGCAGCGCACCGACGTGAATCTCCTGCACCAATCCCCACCATGGAAAGGCCACCGCGAAGAGCAGAGACAGCAGCACAATGAATATAAATACGTATCGCAGGAGACTCAGGAACTCTTTCAAAGAGTATCTTGTGGCAAGGTAAACACCGAACAAACCGTTATTCACTAAGGCAAACGATCGCCGCAAGGTTACATCTGGATACAGAGACCATGCAGTTGAGAGTAGCGGCAAGAACAACACGAGCCACAGCAAACCGCCGTTCTTAATAAACGGAACCGTGCGATCTCTATCTCGATAGAGAAAATATGCCACGACGAGATAGGTCAGCAGATAGGCAGGCTGCGTAAGAATGTTGTAAACCCGTATCCCGAACACAATTTCGATGACGGGGTCCATGTAGAGCGCCAACGAAAGCAATACAAATGCTGTCTCGAGACCCATCGCAGGACGCTTACCGTCTGCATTAGCTGGAAACGGCGATTTAAATTCGGATAGCAACGATGACAACATACACTTGAGTCAAACGGTTATTGGCTAGATCGGTTATTGGCTAGATCGGTGAGGTACGCCTGCGGGCATTGCAGAAATGAACGACCTGCGTTAGACGAAAATCCTGCTTGGCCTATCATACTTCAGCCCCTGGTAAGCAAGTGGTCAGCCAAACTGCGAATACGCTAAACGGTAGCGAGGGGCTGTCAACTGCTGCACATCACCAGCCCTCACAGCACCAGAATCACGATCGCGATCGACGAGACAATCCAGCCGTCAGATCGGATCGACCTGACATACCACCAACTCAATTGAATTGATTAGATTCATGGAGTGGGGTCCCTCAAGGATAGAGAACGCACCAACTGTCTAGCAGCAATACAGATCGACTCAGACAGGCCAAACGATAAGAGCAGACCCCCAACAGGCACAAGGCTGACAGCGAGCACCCGCAGTTCTCAGACATCACAGTTTCCAGCCTTCACAGTTGCGAACAGCGAGAACCGCCAGCCCAGATTACGTTGTCCTTGAAATTTCAGTCGGCTATCAACAATCGCTATAAGGTAGCTGGCAGCAGGAGAGCTTCTGCACACACCGTTGCGCTGTACGAAACGCTCATTCATGAAACTACCGGTCCCCAATTTGACCCCCGCCCAAGGCAATGGCTCCGGTAGCCAGCCTCCTGAAAGCAGGCCGGGACTCGGCACGTTTGGAGGGGTTTACACTCCGTCTGTCCTGACCATTCTGGGGGTAATCATGTACCTCCGATTTGGTTGGGTCGTCGGCAATGTGGGACTGCTGGGGACGTTAGTTATTGTTACCCTCTCCACCTCAATTACATTTTTGACCTCATTATCCGTCTGTGCGATCGCCACCGATCGGGTTGTACGGGTGGGGGGAGCCTATTACATGATCAGCCGCTCCCTTGGCATTGAAACCGGCGGGGCGGTCGGTATCCCGCTATTTTTTGCTCAGGCACTGTCGGTCGCACTCTACACCATCGGTTTTGCCGAAAGTTTAACCCTGGCATTCGATAATCTGAATCGCGGACTGGTGGCCTTCATCACAACGCTGCTAGTGGCGGTGGTGGCCTTTACCTCCGCCAATGCCGCCATCAAAACTCAGTACTTCATCATGGCGGCGATCGTCTTGTCTCTGGTTTGCTTGCTCCTGGGGCAACCCCTCGACCCCACCGAGGTGGCGACCCCTGCACTCACCGAACCGGAATCATTTTGGCAAGTGTTTGCCGTCTTCTTCCCGGCGGTGACCGGCATTATGGCAGGGGTCAATCTATCGGGAGACCTCAAAGACCCCACAAAATCTTTGCCGATCGGCACCTTGGCTGCGGTCGGAACGGGGTTCGTCATCTACTTAATTGTGCCTGTGATTTTGGCGGGTCGGGTGGATGCTCAGACGCTGATCGCCGAACCCTTGATCATGCAACGCATCTCCCTCTGGGGACCGGCCATTTTGCTGGGGGTGTGGGGGGCAACGTTGTCCAGTGCGATCGGCAGTATCTTGGGAGCCCCACGCGTGTTGCAGGCGCTGGCCCGAGATGGAGTGCTGCCCCGCTGGATGCGAGTCTTGGGATCGGGCAGTGGGCCGAATGACGAACCTCGAATTGGCACGATAGTCACGCTTGGGGTGGCGCTAGGAGCGGTTTCTATCGGAGATTTGAATTTCATCGCTCCGGTGCTGACGATGTTTTTTCTCACCACCTACCTGGTGCTGAATATTGCTGCCGGACTCGAAAGCTTTGTCCAAAGTCCATCCTTCCGTCCAACGTTCCCAGTGGCCTGGTGGTTGTCCTTACTCGGTGCAGCCGGATGCATTGTCGTGATGTTTTTAATCAATGCGCTAGCCACGGTCGTTGCTGCAGTGGTGGTGCTTGTCATCTTTTTCTGGCTGCAACAGCGATCGCTGATTGCCACCTGGGGAGACGTGCGCACTGGACTGCGACTGGCCCTACTACGGGAAGGAATCTTTCAGCTCGATCCCACCTCCGATGCCGATCCCCGCAACTGGCGTCCCCACGTTCTGGCCCTCACTGGAGCACCGCAGCGGCGCTGGGGGTTGGTGGAGTTCGCAGACGGTTTGGTCAACAACCGAGGATTGATCACCATCGCTAGCATTTTGCCGAGCGGCTCCCGAGACGGCGTGCAGAAAAACAGCATGGAATCCACCATCCGTGACTATCTGGATAAGCGGGGGGTGCAAGCGCTAGTAAGGGTAATTGCCGCTGCAGACCCTTTTAACGGGGCACGGCAGTTGGTGGAAACCTATGGCCTAGGGCCGCTGATCCCCAACATGGTCGTGATGGGAGCCAGCGGTGATGGAGAACGGCTATCGAGCTACTGCCACCTAGTCAGAGATATTCATTTAGCGGGACGCAGTATCGCGATTTTGAAGGACAATCCCAATTCCGGCTTCGGACGGCGGCGGCGGATTGATGTGTGGTGGCGTGGATTGCAGGGGAACGGAGCCCTCATGCTGCTGTTAGCGGATTTGCTGCGCAATAACTTGCAATGGCGCAACGCCACCATTGCCATCAAATTAGCAGTACCGGATGCAAATGCTGCACAGGCGGCTCAAACCAACATTGCTCGTCTGATTGACGATTTACGACTGAAACGAACCGAAACGGTGGTGATTGAGTCGAGGGAGCGCCCGTTTGGCACCATCCTGGCCGAAGCATCTCGCCAAACCGACTTGATCTTTCTCGGCATGGCTCGCCCCGGAGACAGCGATACTGAAAACAACAATACCTTTGTTGAGCACTATCAGACGCTCGAACAACTATCGCAGGATTTACCCACTACCGTGTACGTCTTGGCTGCTCCCAACATCGGATTTGCGACAATCTTGGCGTCTCAGTAGTTGCAGGAGACCATCACTCCATCCAGAGGCGCATATAGCTTTCGGCAATCAGCGATGGAGAGTTCTCTTGACATTTTCCCGGCAGATCGAGGCTTTGAGCGTCTCCGCACTCCAGACCTGACAGCGGATTGCTATAACACCAGAAGCCCCGACTTACACCGGCACCCGCTGGCGGGGGGCAATGGTGTGCTTGCTGACGTTGTAAAGAGCAGCAGCCTTCGTCATTTTCAGGTGCAAGAGCGTCTGCTCCCCTGGAGGTTGAATGCGACGGGGGCGTTTTGGAGTCGCCCCGAGCGCCAGCATAATTTGAGCAGCGACAGCCCGTGCCAGCCACGGGGGAACGGAGTTCCCAATTTGGCGAAACCCATGCCACTTGGTGCTGTGGAACCGGAACCAGTCGGGATAGGAATGCAGACGGGCAGCCTCACGCACGGTGATGCAACGGGGTTCTACCGGATGGATGGGGCGAGGGGAGGTGAAGGCTCCGCGACTGCTGGGGGTACCGGCCCGCAAGGTATTGCACAAGCCATCGGGATGCAATTTCAGAAAGCGGCTGACGCGATCGACAGTGCCCAGTTCTGTATGCCGAAAACGTTTGATGGTGGCGGTGCTGTGGCGGGTGCGTCCGCTGCAAGTGAGTGAGTGCGCTGGAGTTTGGCGAGGATAGGAGTAATCGGCTGGCGATCGGCGATCGCCACGCAACAGTTGGGCATAGTCGCTGGCCCGATCGGCCAGGTTGACATCCAGCCAATCCTGCAGCAGCAGCTCGTCAAATCCCTCGATCGCGGGCAAATCTCCAATCGCATCCGTCACCGTTGGCCCGAAGGGGCGATCGGCAGCAACCTCAGCGGCATTGTGTAACGGCCGCACCGGCCGAGTCATAGGCGGCGGATAGCTGGGGAGTGGCAAATCGCTGCGGCACCCCAACAGAAATAATCGCTGGCGATCTTGCGGTACCCCATAGTGGGCAGCATTGAGCACTTTGTACTCGGTCACCACTCGGTAGCCACTCTCGCCAAATGCCTGAATCAGCTCGTGCAGCAATTGTCGGTGAGCACCAATGGTCAGCCCCCGCACATTTTCCATCACAAAATAGCGGGGCTGCAGCTCCAGCACGAGGCGCATAAAGTGGCGCATGAGATCGTTGCGGGGATCGTCTAATGCCCGCTTGCCCATCGTGGAGCACCCCTGACAGGGAGGACCGCCAAACACAACATCGATGGTGCGATCGTGAATGGGAGACAGTTGCCGAATCTCGGCTCCCGATATCTCCGTAGCGCTGCGGCAAAAAATCTGCCAAAACGGAAAGTTGAATTCGTGTACCGCACAGTGCACGGGATCGATCTCTACCGCTGCCCACACATCAAACCCTGCTTGCTCGAACCCCAGTGTCATACCACCCGCCCCGGCAAACAGGTCTACTGCGATGGGTCGATTCACAGACTATGCCTCACCACGATCGACGGAATGCGAACGATTGAACAAACTATGGAGTGCTCTCACCTACGTACAGTTCCAGACGGGACGTGCCCACAGCGATAGTGCCCCATTTATGGGTTGGTTGCCTCAAGATGGGTGTACATCTCGCTAACGACGAGCGCAATTTTTAGACCGAACGAACGGTACAGCCATCCCGAGGGCAACTAATGTGCTGGACATGTCACTGGACATCGCCTAGCGACCGCTCACAAAAGAGGGGAGGGTGACTTCATGGGTGCGCGGACGCATCCCGTCATCGCTGTCAGAGGCAGGGCTAGCGACCGACTCTGCCGATGCAGCAGCTAGATTCAACACGCGCCGATCGAACTTGCGATCGCCACCTCCAGGCCGAGAGGTTAAATCCAGAGGGGGAATAGATGGCAGCAAGGAGTCGGAGCTAGCGCCGTATTGGGCCGTCAACCGCTGACCGGGAAATAGTTCTGGAGGCAAGGGAGACTGAATACTGGGGCGCTCAAATGTGGGTGTTGGCACTGGCTCGGCGGGAGGAGCGGGTTGCTGGAGGTCCAGTCGTTCTTGTAGCGCTTGGTTTTCCGCACGCAAGGCTGCAAGTTCATTTTGCAGTACCTGTTTGGTGTTGTCAGGCTGGCTATTGGCATTTGACATGCTGGGAAGTGAAGCCTCTTCTGGGGAACCAGACACTGTCATGCTGGACTGAAAACTACTGGGCTGTACAGTGCTAGTTGGTAAATGATTGGCTGTCACAGTACTGGCCTGTAACTCATCCACACAGGATTGCAGAGTTTGATTGCGGGCCTGTAGTTGGTCGATCCGATCTTCTAAATCCAATTTGGTGCGCTCCAGCTCAGCCAGATCGCGATCGCATTCCTGCGAGTGAGAATGGGCCTGGGCACATTCTTGTTCCAGTTCCTTGACCCGCTCCTGCAGGGTTTCGTACTGGCGCTTGAGAACGTAATGATGGGCTTCAGCTACTTCCTGACGACGTTGAGCCTCTTTCACTTGTTCGGACGGCTCTCCCTCCATGCTTGCCAAAAATTCTGCTTGGGTTTGCTCCAAGCGACGAGCCAACACATCCCGTTCTTCTGCCACTTTGTGCACCTGTTGCTGCAACTGCTGAACCGCATCCGTCTGAGTTTGGGCTGCGGTGACTGAGGTCTTGGCCTGTTCCAATCGCTGGACTAACTCGTCGCGCTCGTCCCGCAAGGTGGCGGCAATGCTTTGCAGCTTCGCTACTTTGGTGGCGGATGTTTCCAACTGCTGGCATCGCTGTCGAGCAGTATCGACATCCTGTTGCAACCGTACGCGATCGGCCTCAAGCTGACTCAACTGCTGTTCTAAGTGCTCCACCTGTTGCCCCTGCTGCTGGCTACTCGCAAGCTGAGCTTTCAGTGATTCCACCTCGGCAGCAACGGCCTCTTGGCTGGTTAGCATGACTTGGCAGCTATTCAGTTGCTGCTCTAATTCGGCGGCGTATTGCATGTTCTGCATAGCCAGCGCTTCCGAATCAGCCAAGGCTTGGGCTTGTTGATGAACGCGGGTTTTGAGGGCTTGCAGCTGTCTGTCGTTCAATGCCATGTCCCACTCTAAGCGTCAGTGAGCAATGGTGCAGTGGTGGTGGTTGCCAAGTCAGCTCGGGTCATGCTGGTGATATCTAGCCAGGGTGGGCCGTCGTCACAGACATATCC
This sequence comes from Cyanobacteria bacterium J06642_12, assembly GCA_039817825.1. GTDB lineage: Bacteria > Cyanobacteriota > Cyanobacteriia > Thermostichales > PCC-7336 > PCC-7336. The sequence goes on from JBCBVA010000034.1 coordinate 26,160, forward strand.
TCCAACTAGGTCGTTGCCACTCTCGTGCACCTGTCCATCAAGCATACTCGCGTTTCCACTACATGTGGTGTTTACCCAAATTTCTTTTGCAGGTATCTCGCCAGCAGTGCACACATATAGTGTCTAGGGCTGTCGTTGGATACTCGTTCGCTGTGGTGATGCAGATATAGCGAACGGCAATTCGCGATGGCAAGTTCTCTAAGCATTTTCCCTGACAGATTGAAGCTTTCTGCGGTCTCCAGATCTTATAGCGGATTGCTATAGCGGGCAGAGATGACCGATCTCGCCGCTCAGGCTGACAGTGAAGGATTGCATCAAGCAGCGCATTGATTACAGAACACCTGAGGGGGCAACCGCCCATCACATCTACCCGAAATCCTTTTGGTACTGGTGAGAACTGATTCGTCAGTCAGCTTTCACGATCTCGGCCAGCGTCCTGCAGAAGCGATCGATTTCTGTCTCGCTGTTGTAGTAGTGCACCGAGGCTCGCACGAACTCCGATTGCTGGCGGGCATCCATATCGAGCAATGTGGACGATCGCGTGGAAACCGACGTATTGATGGCAGCCTGGCTCAAGCAACCCTTCACCTCTGTGGCCGATCGACTGGCAACGGTAAACGTGACGATGCCGCAGCGCCTGGTTCCCAGATCTCGGACAGTCACTCCTGGCAGCTCGGCCAGCTGCTGCCGTAACTGATCGGCCAGCTGCATGACGCGCTCGCCAATGGCATCCATCCCCCATTGCAGTGCGTAGTCAATCGCTACCCCCAGGCCGATCTTGGCTGCGTAGTTCGTCTCCCACGTCTCGAAGCGGCGGGCGTCGTTGCGAATGCGATAGCGATCGCGCTCCACCCATTCCGCCGCTAGCATGTCCAAAAACGGTGGCTCTAACTGCTCGATACGCTCCTGACGCACGTAGAGAAATCCCGTCCCGCGAGGGCCGCGCAGGTACTTTCGCCCGGTGGCAGACAGAAAATCGCACCCGATCTCGCTCACATTCACGGGCATCTGACCCACCGATTGGCAGGCATCCAGCAGGTAAAGGACATCGGCAGCCCGAGCCACTGTACCGACCTCGACAGCCGGATTCACCAAACCGCCATTGGTGGGTACGTGCGTCAGAGCAATGAGTTTCACCCGATCGTCGATCGCTGCCTCTAGCTGCGGAATCGAGATCTGTCCGCAGTCGTCATTGGGGATGACCTGAATCTCAACGCCACATTTGCGGGCCACTTGCAAAAAGGCAATATAGTTGCTGGCGTAGGAAGCCATAGCGGTAAGGATGCGATCGCCCGGTTGAAAATCAATCGAGTAAAACGCCATATCCCAAGCGCGGGTGGCGTTTTCAATCATGGCTATTTCGTCAGCGCTGCAGCCCAATAACTCTGCGGTCACGGTATAAACCCGCTCGATCGCACCAGTCGCCCGAGCCGCCGCCTCGTAGCCACCCATGCGGGCTTCTAAATGCAGGTGATTGACCGTAGCATCCACCACCGGTCGCGGCATCAAGGCTGCGCCCGCATTATTGAAGTGCAACACGCGATCGCACCCCGGCGTATCCTGTCGCGCTCTCTGCCAATCCAACACCGTCACCCGCATGCGATATAACTGGTCTTCATTTCAGTTGGGACCAAGCGTTCCCAGCACAGTCAAGGATGAACATAGCTGAAATGTTCGTAGTGGTATGGCCACTACGACAAGCATCCCGTCGTTCACAGTAGCGCGAGTTATCTCCATCTCCCACGAGCAGCGCAGCTCAACTCCCCTCAAATCGGTTGAACGTTTGCCACAGCTTGCCATATGGAATATTGGATGATCGCCAAGGCTTGTGGTGGCCGCCACTCCAGTGAATGATGGCCACATCCCGCAGACGCTTGCGCAACACCATCGACAGGGGGCGAATATTGCCGTAACCGCAACAGTTCCACTTGGCCGCTAGGGGAATAAAGTCTTGGAACAGCAAATTGAGGACGGTTTCGTCCCCTAGGTAGAACAACTTGTAATTGCTAGCAGCATCCAGCTCTAAGTAGTGGGCCAGCCGCTTGTAGACAGCATCCGTCCACAGGGAAAAATCCGTCAGCATCACCCCGCTATTGAAGGTGGTCCCCAACAACGGGATTTCCGATTTGATACGGCAAGGATTACTGAAATACATAAACGCCGGAATCATATGCGGAACAGCCGCCAACAAGCGATCGGTGGAAAATGTGGCAATCTCTCGGTACAGGTCGGCCACATCTCCCAATATCAACGTGTCGGTATCGAGATACAGTGTCTTGTGTAGGTCTGGGAACACCTGGTTGTAGAACAAGCGGGAATATTGCATGAACCGCCCTTGTTTAGCTTGTTCGGTCTTGGGTTGAAAGCGGTTCTGTAGGTAGCCACACATATAGGGCGGTGGAATAAATTCCGCCACGCGGACATCAAACCTACGCTCGGGAAAGCCCCGCTGGATGCGATCGACAAAGTAAGCGCGCTCGCCAGCGGGGACAACAACGTTAAACCTAAGTTGGTGGGGATCGCGGCTATTGCAGGCGATCGAGTTCATCATCACCAACAGCGATATAGAAATATTTTTGGTTAGCGAACAAGCAATATCGATGGGCACGCCATAACCACTCGGAGATCGGACACTCGACCTGCGTTGGCCATACTCGAACATCGAGCATCGGAACGCATCCGAGCCATAGCTTTGAACGATCGATCTACGGATCTACACAGAGATCTTATCCCACCCCCTGTACCCAAACGATCCCCCGATCCCTGTTGTATGCCAATCCACCGCAAGGTCTGGAATGTGGAGGTCCCCCAAGTCTTTGGCTTGCCAGACAAAGCGGCTTGCCGACGCCATACGGCTCTGCGGCTGGGATGTGCCATAGAGCGCAGCATATTTGATTGGGTTGTTTGTAGGTTGATAATGACTGCATTCTGTTTGCGACACAGTTTTCATGTCCCTCAAGAATTTTCCGACCGGTCATCGCCTCAGCACGCGGTTGACATCGACCTGGACGCCGACCCGGCTAGCCCGATGGGGGCTCACCCTAGCTTTACTCTGTTGCGTGGGCGGGATTGGCTATATCTGGCGGCTGGGGAGCGTGGGGCTCGTGGATGAAACCGAGCCCCTGTTTGCAGAAGCGGCCCGACATATGTTATCCACCGGCGATTGGATTACCCCCTATTTCAATGGCGAAACACGGTTTGACAAGCCGCCGTTGATTTACTGGTGCATGGCGGTTGCTTACCGAGTCGTGGGGGTGAACGAGTGGGGGGCACGCCTGCCGTCAGCGCTGGCCGCGATCGCTAGCGTGACGTTTGTGGCGATCGCACTGTTGAGGTTCGGCAATGGGGGTCAGTCTATCGAACCAGTCGATACTAGCGAACCAATAGGTGGTCTGGACTGGCTCTCTGCCTGGCTGGGCATGAGCATCACCGCTCTCACCCCCCTCACCATTGCCTGGGGTCGAACGGGGGTTTCGGACATGCTGTTGACCGCCTGTATCTGTGGAACGATGGTGGCCTTTTTTCATGCCTACGCAGCATCAGAGCAGCGAGCCAAAACCTACTGGTACCTCACCTGCTACACCGCCGTTGGGTTGGGGATTCTGACGAAAGGACCGGTGGCGATTGTGCTGCCTGCCTTAGGGATTGGAGCCTTTCTGCTGCACGTGAGGCGCTTCTGGACGGTAGTGCGCGAAATGGCGCTGGTGCACGGTCTCTTCTTAGTGGGTGCCCTGTGCGTGCCCTGGTTTATCGCGGTCAGCGCAATCCACGGCTCCAGCTACATCGACTCGTTCTTCGGCTATCACAACTTCGATCGCTTCACCAGCGTGGTCAACAACCACTCCGCCCCTTGGTATTTCTATGCCTTGGTCGTGCTAGGGGGATTTGCACCATTCTCGATTTATTTGCCCGTAGCGATCGCCCGCTTGCAGGTTTGGAAACTCAGTCAGTGGAGGCAGCAACCTCGCTCGTCCCACTTGGGTGTGTTTGCCTTTTGGTGGTTTGTCAGTATTTTTGCGTTTTTCAGCGCATCGGTTACCAAGCTGCCCAGCTATCTGTTGCCGCTGCTTCCCGCTACTGCCATTCTCGTGGCGTTGTGGTGGCGCGATCGCTTCTTCCCCAGTTCATCGGACAAGTCCAGTTCACCCACCCAGCAACTGCAGTCCGATCGGCTGCATGCCATTGGTCTGTGGGTACAAGTAGGAGCCAACATCCTGCTGTTTGTCGCGTTAGCAATTGCCAGCCTATTCCTCACCAGCCTGTTGGGAGAAGACTCGTCAGCACCGGATTTGCTGCCAGCCATTGAGGCAGCGCGCTTACCGCTGTGGGGAGGACTGATTTGGGGGATAGCGGCGGCGATCGCACTGGGAGTCGCACTACTCTCGCGCTGGCGCTGGGTTCCGGCGATCAATATTGCCGGGATGCTGGCATTTGTGGTGCTGCTCGTGGCAGTGGCGTTCCCACTTATGGATGTCCAACGGCAACTGCCCTTGCGTCAACTGTCGCAGCAGGCGGCAGAGGAGCTATTACCCAACGAGCAAGTCGTGGCGATCGGATTCATGAAACCCAGCATTACGTTTTACCTACAACAAAACGTGCACTATGCTTCTGGCCCTAGAGCATTAAAGCGCTTTATCGACGCATTGCAGGCCGAACCCGAACCATCCTCTTACCTGCTCTTGGGAACCATCGATGATTTTGAGAATTTCCGACTGGAAAGACACCCCAGGGGTGTCTTTCCAGTCG
>JBCBVA010000035.1:0-30519 GCA_039817825.1 Cyanobacteria bacterium J06642_12
ACGTTTAGCTCGCTTCCACAGAACTGGTACACGACCACAGAAATAGACATCCGTGAAGTCACGCCTGCTAGCAGCGTAAAGCTCCACGAACTCGTCTTCATACATGTTATTGCGCAAAAAAACACACTCCTAAAGCTAGTGAGATATAAAAAATAGCTCCATATTTGGCTTGGGTAAAAGCAATGCCTACCAGATTAGCCAACAGAAGCTAGTGCAGCGTTGAGAACAGTGCTGGATCGCATTACCTTACTCGTCAGCTCAACTTTGGGCAGATAGTACCCACCAATGTCAACCGATCGCCCCTGCGCAGCATTCAACTCCGCCAAAATCGTCGCCTCATTCTCCTGAAGCTGTTTCGCCAACCCCGAAAACTTCGCCTTCAACTCCGCATTTGTATCCTGCTCCGCCAACGCCTGCGCCCAGTACATCGCCAAATAAAAATGACTGCCGCGATTGTCCAGCTCATTCACCTTGCGCGACGGAGATTTTGAATTCTCCAAATACAGACCGTTGGCCACATTCAGCGCCTCCGCCAACACCAACGCGGCTTCGTTGTTTGTCTTGCGGCCCACATCTTCCAACGTCACCGCCAGCGCCAAAAACTCCCCCAACGAATCCCAGCGCAAATGGCCCTCACTCAAAAATTGCTGCACGTGCTTAGGGGCCGAACCACCCGCCCCCGTCTCAAACAATCCACCCCCCGCCAACAGCGGCACAATCGACAGCATTTTGGCACTCGTGCCCAACTCCAAAATCGGGAACAAATCCGTCAGATAGTCCCGCAACACATTCCCTGTCACAGAAATCACATCCGTCCCCGACTTAATCTGCTCGCAGGTAAACTGCATCGCCTCCACCGGCGGCAAAATCCGAATATCCAACCCAGCCGTATCGTGGTCGTTTAAATAGATTTCCACCTTGGCAATCAAATTGGCATCGTGAGCCCGATCGCTATCCAACCAGAACACCGCCGCAGATCCCGTTGCCCGAGCCCGACCTACCGCCAACTTGACCCAATCCCGCACTGGCAGATCCCTCGTCTGACACATGCGCCAGATATCTCCCGTTTCCACCGCATGCTCCATCAGCACCGTGCCAGCAGCATCCACCACCCGCACCGTCCCGTCCGCCCCAATTTCAAACGTCTTATCGTGCGAGCCGTATTCCTCCGCCTTCTGCGCCATTAGCCCCACATTCGACACATTCCCCATCGTGGTGACATCAAACGCACCGTGTTCCTGACAAAAGGCGATCGCCGCTTGATACATGCGGGCATAACAGCGATCGGGAATCATCGCCTTCATATCGTGCAACTGACCATCCGCCCCCCACATTTGCCCGGAGGTGCGAATCGCCGCCGCCATCGACGCATCAATAATCACGTCGCTGGGCACGTGCAAATTGGTAATCCCCTTATCGGAATTCACCATCGCCAACGGAGGCCGTTGGGCATAGGTCGCTTGCAAATCCGCTTCGATTTCTGCTCGCTGCGCCTCTGTCAACGACTGAATCTTGGCGTACACATCCCCCAAACCGTTGTTGGGATTTACCCCTAAATCGGCAAACGTGGCGGCGTACTTCTCGAACACATCTTTGAAGTAAATCGTCACCGCATGGCCAAATAAAATCGGGTCAGACACCTTCATCATGGTGGCCTTCACATGCAGCGATAGCAGAATGTTTTCTTGCTTGGCCGCTTCAATCTCTCGCTCGTAAAACCCCCGCAGCGCCTTCACACTCATCACTGCCGCGTCAATCGTCTCCCCCACCTGAACAGGTGTCTTCTCCTTCAGCACTGTGACCGCACCATCCGCCGTCACTAGCTCAATCCTCACATCCCCAGCAGTCTCCACCACCACAGACTGCTCGCTGCCGTAAAAATCTCCCTCCTGCATATGCGCCACATGCGACTTCGAATCGCTCGTCCATGCCCCCACAGAATGAGGATTCTGCCTCGCGTACTGCTTCACCGCCGCCGCCACCCGGCGATCGGAATTCCCCTCCCGCAACACAGGGTTTACGGCACTACCCAGCACCTTGGCATAGCGCTGCTTAATAGACTTCTCTTCATCCGTCTTAGGGTCAGCAGGATAGTCCGGTACTGCGTAACCCTTCTCTTGTAGTTCCGCGATCGCCGCCGTCAACTGCGGCACCGATGCACTAATATTCGGCAGCTTGATAATGGCCGCATCCGGTGTCTTGGCCAGTTCCCCCAATTGCCCTAACGCATCCGGCTGCTGTTGGTCTGCCGTCAAATAGTCCGGGAACGTCGCAATAATCCGGCCCGCCAGCGAAATGTCGCGGGTCTCCACTTCAATCCCCGCCGCGCTGGTAAACGTCTGGATAATCGGCAACAGCGATTGGGTTGCTAACGCAGGCGCTTCATCGGTAAACGTGTAGACAATTTTGGACATTAGCTTCTAGGTTCCTACAAGTCGATGGGAGAGCGCCTGGACAGCGTGGGCGGGGGACGAAACTGGGCGAGTGCGGGATGAGTCACACAAGCACAGTGCTCTAACCCAGCCAGTTACAACGATGCCTGCTGTCGATTGCTTCAGCCACACAGTATATAGGGAGGAGCCCTGCCGCAGTAACGCGTGCTGACTTCTGTCAGGGGCCCGGGACTTTCGAGCCAAACTATAGCTTTCGGCAATCCACTGTGAAGAGTTCTCTAGCCATCTTTCCTGGCAGAGAGAGGCTTTGAGCTGTTTCCGCCCTCCAAACCTGACAGCGGATTGCCATACATCATTGCTGCAAGTGGCGTCGGTATTGGAAGCGATCGCCAATACCCATTCGTACTGCCAACCCGAACAAGCAGACTGCGCATTCTTGTGGAAGAAACCTATTCGGAGCACCAAAATCCATCCATCATGAGCGTAGAATTTCCCAAACTCGCCGGTCAATCTCAACCCCTTCCCCGACATCACTCACAACGCGCATGATTAAAAACGATCGCTGGATTACTGATCAAGCCAACCAAGGCATGATCGCTCCTTTCGAGCCCCACCTCGTTCGACAAGTTCCAGGCTCTCAGGGTGAAGTCTCTCAGGTTAAAATCGGCAGCGACCTCCCCCGCCAAGTCCTCAGCTTCGGCCTGTCCTCTTACGGCTACGACATTCGCCTCTCTCCCGCTGATTTCCGCATCTTCCGCCACATCCCCGGCACCGTCGTCGACCCCAAACACTTCAACCCCGACAACCTAGAATCCACCCCGCTTCACTCTGACGACGGAGGCGAGTACTTCATCCTGCCCGCCCACTCCTATGGGCTGGGGGTGGCGATCGAGCGCCTGGAAGTGCCCGCCAACATCACCGTCATTTCAATTGGAAAGAGCACCTACGCCCGCTGCGGCATCATCGCCAATCTCACCCCCGCCGAAGCCAGTTGGCGCGGTCACCTCACCCTAGAGTTCTCCAATGCTTCCAGTGCCGATTGCCGCATCTATGCCAACGAAGGTGTGGTGCAATTGCTGTTCTTAGAAGGGGAGCCCTGCGCCACCACCTATGCCGATCGCGCTGGCAAGTATCAAGACCAGCCCCAACAGGTGATCGTTGCCCGCGTGTAGATATCGCAATCCGCTATACGTTCAAGAACGTGGAGGATGCTCTAAGCCTTGATTGATAAAACATGGCTAGAACACTCTTCGTAGCGGATTGCCGCTCGCGATACTGTTTTAATTCCGCCGAACTTCCCCCTGGGTTTTGCGTCGAAATGGGTGATTTTGCTGCGGAACGAGCCTCTCTTTCTTGCATTCACTGCTTCGATCCTGAGGGGAATGACTATCAATAATCACTGTGCTAAGAATTCATACCCGTATTCCCTAGTCCTAGTCAGTCACTGAAGCAATGCCGTAGAGTGGGGGTGGGAGAATTCCAGAACTTTAGCGCACCCCAACCAGCGCCCGTCCGGCTCCCAACCCGCATTTTCGGAGCATTGCAGCGGTAGGTTGTGACAGCGAGCAGACGCGAATTTTTAATCAAAAGTGCCGTAGGATTGACCGGGTTCGCCCTGTCCCCGGCATTGGAATCAGTGGCTCGCCGACTCCAGGGCCAGTCGGCATCGTATGGCCAAGCGATCGCCGCTACTACCGGTCGCAAATATGCTTGTTTAATCGGCATCGACCGCTATAGCAACGGTCTAGAGCCCCTTCAAGGCTGCACTACCGACGTCAGCTTGCAGCAAGAAGTCCTGGAACACCGATTCGGCTTTTCGGACATCGTCACCCTCACCGATCTCGACGCCACCCGAGAGGCGATCGAACAAGCTCTAATCGACACTCTGCTGGAGCGCGTCACCTCGAGTGACACCGTCGTGATTCACTTCAGCGGCTACGGTCACACCCTCCCCGACGGAACTCCGCTACTGCTGTCGGCCAATTCCAACCTGCCGACGAATACTGGCGAGATCGATGCCCTACCGCTCGAAACCCTCTACCAAGTCGTGCAGGCGCTACCCACCAAACGCGTCAGCGTGGTGTTGGACTGCGGATTTACGGCAGGTGGTTCTCTAGAGGAGGGCAACTGGCGCTTGCGATCGCCTGTCATTCCTGCGGCAAAAGACGAAACAGAAGCAACGACCTACGAGCTAACCCCCGCTATTCTGGAACGCCAAATCGCCCTGAACGAAACCTATCGCTCTGCCCCAAAACCGGGCAGTTTCAGTCCCAACCAAATCGCCCAAGCTAAAGGGAATTGGCTGCTGGCCGCTTCCCCCGGAGATTCCGCCGCCGAAGGCTTGTGGGATGGATTTAGCGCTGGACTTTTCACCTATCTACTCACTCAATCGTTGTGGGATAGCACCAGTAGAGATAGCTGGAAACAGGTGATTCAACTCACCAGCGCCAAAGTCGATCGCACCGTTGCCCGCGACGACAAACCTATCCTGCAAGGCAAAGGCAACTCCAACGGACTGTACTCCCAATCGCCCACCGTTCCCCACGGCATTTCGGGAGCCATCAGCCAGGTACAGGCGTTACAAGCAGAAATTTGGCTGGGTGGCGTCTCCCCTACTGTGCTGCCGTTTCTCGACGCCGGGACCCGATTCCGCAGTTGCGCCAGTTCCCCAGATAGCGGTCACCAAGAATGGGTGTTGCGATCGCGCGATAAACTGACCGCGCAAGTCGACTTAGCAACGCCGAGTACCCCAACAGAATCCTCAGACTCTCAGTCCCCACAGGCCAGCGCAACGTCTCTGGCAGCCTCCAATTCCAAGCCAATGACCCGTCGTTCTCAGCCTGCGGAAGTGGGCACATTCGTGAAGGAAATCGAGCGGGTGGTGCCGGTGGCTCGGTTGGCGATCGCTCTCGACACTAGTTTGGAACGGATCGAAAAAGTCGATGTCACCAGCGCCCTCTCCAGCGCCAGCCTAGCTGGAGAAATGCGTGCTATTGAAACGGCTCAACTGCACGAGCGATCGGTGGATTGTTTGATTGGCTGCATGACCCCCGAACTGCAGACCCAACTGGCGATCGATAACCAGCCTGCTGTAGACCATTTACCTGAAATAGGTAGCTACGGCTTAATGTGGTCGGGGCGTGCCCCGATGATCGATACCTTCGGCAGCGCTGGAGAAGCGCCTAAGAGCGCCGTCAAACGACTCTTACCCCGCCTGCAGCACTTGCTAGCTGCCAAACGCCTGCGCACCACCATCAACCGTCAGTCTTCAGATATCCCTGTCGTCTTGGAAGTCAGCGGTAGCGACACGGTCTGGCAAGAGGGAACGGCTGGAGCGATCGCCCGCACCCCGCTAGTGCGCAAACTGAGAAAGGGGCTGGTCGGTCTCCCAGAACTGACGGTGGGTAGCTCGCTAACCTATGCCATCGACAATCGAGGCGATGTTCCCCTGCACGTTCTCCTGCTAGCCTTCGATCGCCTGGGCGGTCTCAGTGCTCTGGCGAATGGCTCCGGTGTTGGGGCGAATGACATGGCTGCTGGAGATGTCGGGACGTTTATCATTCCCCCTCGTAGAAAAGTCGATCTGGCTCAGCCATTAGGGCTCAATCTTGCCGTTCGCTCACCCAAGGGGTTAACGGAAGTCCTGGCGATCGCCAGTACCGATCCGCTAGCCAACTCCGGCACGATGTTGCAAGAGATTGCCAAGGACATGGGAGTCAGCAGCGGGTTCGTTACTCTCCCTCGACCGCTCGATTTGACACAGGCGATCGTCACGGAACTAACGATGGCTGGCCCAACCGAAGACACTCGCTTACTTAAACACAACAACCACGCCACCCTCAGCTTGGCCTACACCGTGGTGTAGCCTGTCTCTAAGACAGTCCTGAGTGGTTTGTCAGGCAGTATTATCCAACCGAAAATGAATGACAGTCAGCCTGAGAGCGCGCGTTTGCCCAGCACTTCTTGATTGGCAGAGTACTGATGTGTGGCCGTTGAGAGAGCGTGGGTAGTCCTCAGCCAACCAGCGGGCACCCTGTGAAAGACTGGTCATCACCCATAATGGGACAATAAGATGAGTGGCACATGGCAATCCTTTGCTACATGCCACTCTCTATGCCAGCGCTTCGTGGGTTTCGTATGGTTGACGCTCTTCAGCCGGTGTGTTGCTTGAGCATGCTCGAAACTTGCCATGGGCAGGCAAGATTGTTTGGGAGGTTCAGATATCGTGTACGCTGATGTGCCCACGCTGGATGGGCGAGAAGTACGACGACTGAAAGAGTTGTTGCCCGCCGGTAGCCGGGATGAAATTGATATCGGTGGCGCACCCTTTAGTCAGACAGAAGTCATCCGCTGCCGCCGACTGTTTCCCTGGCAGAAAAAGCTCAAAATTTCCATCAAGTCTCGCGATTGGGAGCAGTTTTCCCCTAATCAACGTTCGACTATCTTTTTGCACACCATTGGCTTCCACAGTCCATCCCTCACCCGTGGCCTCGACTTTTACGCTGCATTAGCGGGCTTGGGAGGGGTCAGCCTGATGGTGGAAGGCTTTCAGAAAGATCCGGTTGGGATTGCGGTTTCCGGCAGTTTGGGGGGCTTGGCCATCTGGCAATTAATGAAGGATCGAAATAGCGATCGCCGCCTGTTGGCTGCTGATGCCTACGCGATCGATCGCTTAGTTTTGCGTGGCGTTTCTCGCATCGAAGCGGTGGAAGCGCTGGGTCAGGCGTTGCATATTGAAGCCCGGCTGGAAGGGCGATCGGGGAATGATGTTGTGGACGTGCTGCGCTACCAAAATCTGAAGCGATTGGCTCAGCGACCCGAAGATATTGTGCTCAGCTAATGGCAAGTTCGGCTGGTTAATGTCCATTGGGAGTGAAAGAGCGCGAGGGGTGGCCTGCGAGATATGGTGATGTACGGCCGTGTCAGCACAGGTAAGAGCAGTGGAAGAACTACCGTTGGGAGACAAGCTAACCGACGTTGCCCCCCTCGATATACCAACTCAACAAGACTACGCCGGTGAATTTGTCCTACTGCGCCCTCTGGATGTAGAGCGCGATATCGAGAGTTTATACGCCATCTCTCACGGCGATCCGGAACCCGAAAAACTGTGGACGTACATGTCTGGCGGGCCGTTTGCCGATCGCGATGCGATGGGAACGTGGCTGGAGAACTTGCAAGAGGATAGCGCTCGTCTACTGTTCTCTGTTGAGTCCAAGTCTTTGGGACAATTGGTGGGCATGCTGGCATACCAGGCCATTGACCCCGCCATGCAGCGATTGGAGCTGGCCCATATTTGGTACTGCCCCGAAGCTCAGCGGACGAATGTCAATACTGAAGCGGCTTACTTGTTGCTCAAACATGTTTTTGACGACAACGGGTATCGGCGAGTGGAATGGAAATGCGATGCTCTCAATCTCAAATCTCGCAATGCGGCGTTACGGTTGGGATTTAGCTACGAGGGCACCTTCAAGCAACATATGGTGATCAAGGAGCGCAATCGCGACACGGCCTGGTTTGCCATGTTGGACAGCGACTGGCCAAAACTCAAGGACCATATGGAGAAATGGCTGTACAGCCCAGAAGACTGCTCTCTGTTTGCCCTCAATCAACCCCAATTGCGCCGTGCCTTTTTCTAGTCTCACAGCAATCTGCTGTAGGGCCTGGAGTGTCGAGACAACTCATACGGAGACAGCTCAAAGCATTGATATTCCAGGAAACATAGCACGAGAACTCTACTTCGCGGATTGCTGAAAGCTATAGAATCCGCTGTAGGTCTGGAGTGCGGAGACCGCTAAAGTCCTTGATTCATAAGAAGGAATGGTTAAGGAGCTCTCCATAGCGGATTGCAGATCGCTATATCGTTCGATACCCATCGAGGAGGTTGTGTGCTTGCAGCCGATTGTGTTCTCTTGCGCTAACTTTTGGGATAAGGAGCAGAAACTGCTGGGGCACAGTAGGGACTAACGAATGCTTGGGAGAACAGCGGAATGCTAGTGCTGCGGGCCTCTGTGCAACGCGGTACATGCGGGGATAGACAGCCCTGTTCTCACCACAGTGTCACGCACGATCGTTTGGGGATGGGTTGGTGGTCAAAGTAACGGGTTCGATGGAATTGTTAGAGGCTTACCGGGATGGCGATCGCCGCTTCAAGCGGGCGCAGTTGAGTGCCGCTAATCTGCAAGGGGTCAAGCTCAAGGGCATTATTTTATGCAATGCGGAAATGGAATTTGCCCGCATGGAACTAGCTGATTTTCGGGAAGCCGACTTAAGCGGTGCCGATTTAGAGCGAGCCAATTTGAACGGGATTAATCTGTGCAAGGCAATCTTGAAACGAGCCAGTCTGGAGTACGCCCTGCTCTCCAAAGCCAATTTGGAAAACGCGAATTTAGCCAACGCGGATTTATCGGGAGCAACGGCGATCGGCACCAACTTTACGGGGGTCTCGCTCTGGGGGGCCACGCTGACCAAAGTGGATCTCGATCGCAGCAACCTTCAGCGAGCAGACTTTCGCGGAGCAACCTTAGGATTTGCCAATCTCAGTAGAACCAACCTGACTGCTGCCAACATCGAACGAACCAATTTGCGTGGGGCAAAGCTAGAGCACTCTATTTTGGAAGGCGCGAGTCTCCGTCATTCCGATCTACGCGGTGCTCACCTAGATGACACGAAGCTGAGCCGCGCCGATCTCACCCAAGCCGTTTACGATGACGACACTCACTTTCCGCAAGGGTTCGATCCCCAAGCCGCAGGTATGCATCGATTTATAGATGCGTGACCTGTCGATCTTCCTAAGTACGTATCTGCATGAATTCCACCCCCTGCTGCATGACAATTCATGCCGCTGCAATCTATGTTTGGTAAAAAAACACGTTAGGCGATCAAGGCTGGCGTTATACTTTGACGCATTATGCCTTCAGGCTCGCAGGAAATTTTACACGGACTTTATCATTGGCTACCGCCTTCATCCGTGCTTTAGGTAATTATTCGGAATCTCTGGGAACATTATGGATACCTCGTGTCGAGTGGTGATGAGAACCAACTCTCTGCTCTAAGGAGGTTGTGATAGTGATGAATCGAGCCCCCGACCTACCGATCGGGGGTTTTTTCTGGGCTCAAGCCTTACAGCGTCCACAATCCGGTATGGAGAATGTCCTAACCATTGTTCCTTTGCTCACTCCCACATTGGGAAAGGGGCACAAGAACTCGAAGATCCTAATTCTTCCTTGGCCGTAATGATTCTCTATGCTGTGGTGAAACGCGATCGAATTGACGTGCTGTAATACGGCTCGAAATGCTGCAATGGATATCGTATTCTGGTGGTTGACTCAAAATCGAGCTGTGCGTTCCTTCGGGTGAGCAGCACAATACGGCTCGACTCTTGCTGCGATTGTTGTTTTTTCCGCTGCCATGCATAACTTTTTGCCGGTTGCCTACTTCCAAAACAGGTTTGTTCCCTTCGAAGAGGCGAACGTGTCGATTGCAACCCATGCCCTCCACTACGGCACAGGTGCATTCGGTGGCATGCGCGGAATTCCCGACCCCGGCAATCCTCGGCAAATTCTATTATTTCGACTCGATCGCCACTGCCAGCGCCTTAGCAACAGCGCTCGCTTTCTGAACTACGATTTGCCTGCCGACAAAATCGAGGCGGTGATTGTTGAGTTTATCAAGCAGAATCGCCCTACAACATCGTTTTATATTCGCCCCTTTGTCTATACGTCCGACCTGGGCATTGCCCCCCGCCTGCATAACATTGAAAAGAGTTTCTTTGTCTACGGCCTGGAATTGGGGGATTACTTGTCTCCGGATGGTGTGAGCTGTCGCATTAGTTCCTGGCATCGTCAGGAGGATCGCAGCCTACCGCTGCGCGGCAAAATCAGCGGGGCATACATCACCTCGTCCTTAGCCAAAACAGAGGCTGTTGAAGCTGGATTCGACGAAGCCATTCTGCTCAATTCGCAGGGGAAGGTGTGCGAAGCCTCCGGCATGAATATCTTTATTGTGCGCGACGGCAAGTTAATCACTCCTGGCCCCGAGCAGGATATTTTGGAGGGCATTACCCGCAGCAGTATCTTGACCATTGCCCGAGATATCGGCATTGATTACGTTGAGCGCCCGGTGGATAAAACCGAGTTACTGATTGCGGACGAAGTTTTCTTGAGTGGAACGGCAGCCAAGATTACTCCGGTGAAGCGGATTGAGAACTACACGCTCTCTAGCCACCGTCCGGTGATGACCCAGTTGCGCCAGACGCTGACAGAGATTACGGAACATCGCGAGTTAGGGTATCAGGATTGGGTGACTGTAGTTCCGTTGGACTAGCTCCTCTGGACTATCTCTGCCTGTTGCCGATTGCTTGCCACTCAAGTCTGGATTCAATTGTTTGAATCGAGGCATCGATAGCGTTTGAGTGCTAGGACAGTAGTGTTCTCCTTCCGTTCGACCGTGTCGAACTGTTGATATGCCAGGGCCAAAAGTGCGGCGCAAATCTCTGCCCCCCAAATTCGCGATCGCGGCAGGTAAGTTTGTCTGGACAACGATGTGGCAGACGATGATGGGCAGTCTGGCTCCGTCGAGCAAAGACGGAGCATACCAGCGCCCCAGCAGTCAGTTTCGCGATCGCATCAGCACGGCTCCCGAGCATCCCTATCCGCCTGCCAGCGGACGGTATCGACTGTTTGTGGGGCTGAGTTGTCCGTGGGCCCACAGAACCCTGGTGGTGCGAGAGCTGAAAGGGTTGCAGGATGTTGTTCCCGTCACGATCGCCACAGCAGATGCTAGCGAAGGGGGATGGGTGTTGCCCGAACGCGACGAGGGGTGCCGCAGGCTGGCCGATCTGTATCAATTGGCCGCACCGGGATATGCCGGCCGCTGTACGGTGCCCGTGTTGTGGGACTCGCAGACCAAGGCGATTGTGAATAACGAGAGCGCGGAGATTATCGAGATTCTGAACTCGGACTTGAATGACTGGGCTCAGCATTCTGATATGAACTTGTACCCGCAGGAGTTGCGGGAGGAGTGCGATCGCTGGAATGCCAAGATTTACTCTGCCGTGAACAACGGTGTTTATCGCTGCGGGTTTGCTCAAACACAGGCGGCGTACGACGGGGCCGTGACCGAACTGTTCGACATGCTGGATGAGATTGATCGCTTGTTGGGGCAGTGTCGGTATTTGTGTGGCGATCGCCTGACGCTAGCAGATGTCCGTCTGTTCACAACTCTGATCCGATTTGACGCTGTCTATCACGGACTATTCAAGTGCAACCGCCGTCGCATTCGAGACTACGAACACTTGTGGGGCTACTTGCGCGAGCTGTATCAAATGCCAGGTATTGCGGATACGTGCGATTTGGAGGCGTTAAAGCAGGAATATTACACCTCCCTGTTTCCTCTCAACCCCGGCGGCATTGTTCCCATCGCCCCCGACCCGCAATTGCTGCACAGTCCGCATCGACGAGGAGAGCTGGCACGATCTCAGCCAGTCAGCCCGACTCAGTAAAGACAGTCAAAAAAGCAGGACAGCGCTGAGGCTGTCCTTTAGGGAAGGCGAACTACTGATGCTTAGCGCAGGCGTCTCAGTTGAGGGGATGCAGGGGACGGTTCGGGCGCAGAGGGAGCTGCCACATTGTCAGGCAGGCATCCCAATTGAGGATTGAGAGGATGGGTGGCATGAGAGAACCCTTCTCGACATTCGCCAGGAGGTAGCCCGCGATTGACCGGTTGAGGATCGACAGGTTGGGCATCGAGAGTAGTGAAGGAGCCAGGTGAGCAGCCGCCGGGGGCAGAGGATTCTACCCAGCCGGACGCGCAGCCGGTGGTGGAGTGCAGTTGTACGGTTCGAGGGGAACGTTGAGGAGAGTGTCGAGTATGGTGTGGAGCTTGCTCTTGGGCCAGAGCAGAGGTGCTGGCAGAGAGGGTGGCGATCGCCGCTAGAGCCAAGGTTGAAACGGTGAGTTTGAGAGTGTTCATGGTTGAATCCTGTCCGGATTTACGATGTCTTCACCGTAAGGATTCTGAGGGGACTGCACTGCGATCGCACACGAGGTCAACCTGCGATCGCGGACACAAGCCGATCTGGGAACGGTTCCTTTCAGCAGTCGTCAAAACAAAGCATAGACTTGTTATCCGACGGCTCGGGGCTGTTGAGTGCTACTGAGAGCGGCGCTCACGAGCTTGTTTGCGGGACATGCGGAGCTGGTGGCGCACGTTGCTGACCACACGCAACGTTAACGGATAAGTAATCGCAGCAGAAATCACTCCGACCACCGTGCAGCCAATCATCATGACCATCACAAAGTGGGAGCCCGCATTCAGAATCTCTGAAAGGGATTGGCGAGTGAACACAAATGTGTCGTCAGCTCGCAACAACCAGCGGCCTACGTGGAAGTTGAAGGCGTAAATGGGGACGTAAGTGAGAGGATTGCTAATCCAGGTGGTGGCGGCAGCCGCGATCTTGTTTCCGCGCACAACCGCTGCAATTCCAACAGACAAAATAGTCTGAAAACCAAAGAACGGAAACATTCCTGCGAATACACCCACGGCTGCGCCCCGAGCAATTTCGGCAGGGGTGCCGCGCATACGGATGAACCGCAAATAAACATATCTCACACGTCGTTGGAGACCAGTTCGTTGCGGTCGTTTTGGAGGATTGGGTGGTGTCAATACAGGGCGTGGCGAAAGCGATGACTTCACACGTGCCATCCAGAGTGGGAGTTCAAACACTTCTTTACAATAACAACCGCTGCGCCAATCCAGTCAATTTCCACCTAGAACTCGCATCGAGGTTTCGCAACTGCTTGAGGCAATCTACTGTGCCCGTATTAACTCGATTGAGTACGTATAGCGCTGGAGAGTGCTAGAAGGGAATGGTGTTCAGCTGAACGAGGGTTGGCTATGGATGAACATACCTCACACGTCGTCACTCTCGTTTGCCACAAGAGAATTACCGGTCAATGTCAACAAACCCTGCTCGTTCAGCCACTGCTGTATATCGTGCTGTACCTGCTGTGGCACTTCCCACGGAAATAGGTGCGCGGTGTTGGGATATTCAATCCAATGGGCATTCAATACCTCTGCGGTTTGCTTGCTGGATGCTGGTGTGATGTGGTGATCGCACTCTCCCGCCAACATCACGGTCGGAATCGATAACGATGCAAGATCGGTCACGCGGTTGTATCCCCGTTGCAATGCCCGCCCGAGAGCCCGATTGGCCTGTTGAGAGGTTTGTAGATAGGCCGTCACGGCTGATTTGGCCAAATATCGGTAGGTGTCGGGGGTGTGGCGGCGTACCAGAAATCGAAACAGCGATCGCTTACCAAATGTATTGATATTCCACCCCCACCCGGGACGCAGCCAGTTGACAATACCGGCGATTGCCGTGAATGCATTGTCTTGCCAGCGAATGGGGGGATGATTGCTGCGCGGATATGCGGCAGTCGCCACCAGAATCAATCCTTTAATGCGCTGAGGATGTGTGGACGTTAATTCCCTGAGGGCCAGTTCCATCGCCACGATGCCCCCCAACGACCAGCCCAACAGAATGCAGTCACCAATTCCCAAACGGTCGAGTAGTGCCTCTACATCATCCAGGTGAGCGAGTAGTTCGAATGGCTCGGCGATACGACTCGCTCCATAGCCCCGCAGATCGGGAGCGATCGCCCAGCTGTTTTGTCCGAGCGTTTCGCCAAACACCGCCATTGCCGCCCCGTTACCTGGATGGCCGTGCAGCATCACAACGGGCAGAGCTGAGGAGTCTGGCTGTCCCCACTGACAGAACGTTAAATCGCAGGTGTTCATGTCGGTGTTCATGCAAATGCTGCTGAAAGTGGTGACGGTTACACGTTACTCCTGTGGAGGTGACACCGTTTGAGCAGGCGATCGCGATCGCAGGGGGAGCCAGATCGCGATCGCGGAGCGGGCAGGAGAACTCCCATACCTTAAACACATCAGCTCATCCCCCCTCTGCTTACGGAGACATTCCCATGAAACGCATTCACATTTTCGGTTCCATTCTGACCGCAATCGCACTCTCTACTGCGTCCTCTGCCGCCTTCGCCGATTCTTGGGCAGACGCGATCGCCGATGACCCTCAAGCGTACTGCAGCGATGTCGGTCTGGGTCACAACACCGATAGCACCAGCGGTTATGCCTCCACCTTTAACGAAGGCTCAATCACCCAAAACAACGTTCAAGAGGTCAGCAACCACGTCAGTGGTTCTAACTCCTCCGCCTCGTCCTACTACAACCACCGCGAACGCAGCGGCGGCGGTGGTTTCAGCTTCTTAGGCATCGGGGCCAACGGTAACGGCAGCGGCGAGACTACGGTACGTCGCACCAACAGTGCGGAAAGCGCCTGGGATAACACCTACGCCAGCTATCGCGACACCAGCAGCCATAGCACGTGGGCCAACGGTCAAGAGGTGGGCTTCGAGCATAGCTCCTCTCGCTTGGTGACCGGTCGCAACTGCGATGCAGTGGTTGCCGGGGCTGCGGCGATCGAGATTACCGAAATCGAAACGCAGGCTGCGATTGAAATCAACACCCAAAACAACTTCCAAAACACCCTGAACCAATTACTGCACTAGAGCCTCCTGCACTCAACCTGCTGCACCAACAACACACTCAACCCCTCCGGGAGGGCGGACTGTCTCCCTCCCACCTCGTCTCATTCCCCGTCATTCATTCCCTACACACCGCTCATTGCCCCATCAGGAGCCCATCATGTTCTCATCTACTCTCTACCGCCTTGCTTTCACCCTGTCGCTGTTGGGGACCACCACCATCGGTGCTTTTTCGGGAGTCGCTACCCTCCCTGCTGCTGCTCAACCCCTGCAAACGGGTGTCAATCAAACTCAACCCTCGCAGTCTGCTTCCGATGCCCATGTGTTGCCTCAATCCAGTGCCATTCTGTTGGTCTTGCCAGAGCTAGTGGTGGATCTCGATCGCGACGAAGCCTATCCCGTGACTGTCCCCCTCATGCAACCGCTGTACAACCGCTACGGCCAAGAAATCATTCCGGCTGAATCCCCCGTCAATATCCGTGTGCAGCCCGATAACGATGGTGCCTACATCGTCGCCGAACACGTGGTGGTGCGCGGCCAAGTAGTTCCCCTCAATGCCCGCAGTGGCTTTATTCCCGGCCGCACCGACACGATTGCTCCAGCAGATCAAACCGCCCACCGCAATCGCACGGTCTTCGCTCAACTGGGTAACGGTGTCTCCAGTGCATTGGGTAATTCAGTCGATAACCCCATCGATGTGCAGCGACGGGCGATCGGTGCCGGTGCCGTCTTCGGAACTCTGATGGGCCTTAACAATCCCGAAACCGTCAGCTATGTCCACATTCAACCGGGCTCCGTTCAAACCCTGACTCTGGATTCTGCCGTTGCCTTGCCGTCCTCACTGGTTGCAGTTGCGCCCCCTCCCACCCCTACTCCTAACACTCCCGAGCAAGCGTTCACGTTCCGCAACAGCTTGGAATATGGAGACTTTGTGGATGGGCTGCTCAGGGCATATGCCGACGGTGAGTTGTCGCAAGCAGATGCTCAATTCCTAGTGCAAGAGGCCGATCGCTTTGCCACTTCCGAGCTGGGTTTGTATCCTCTGGCGGGCATTCGAGCCCGAGTGACGGCCAACTTGGGGTATGTCTACGACATCGATGGCGATCGCTACGCTAACGCGACCTAAGATGTATGGCTTGGCCGCAGCAAACCCCTGCGGCAGCACCAGCTTGTAAACTCCTGATGCTTTCAGAGTGGGTACCTTGCCCGCTCTTTTTTGGTGTTCCACTGCTCGAAGGGAATATAGCAATCTGCTCTAAGGTCTGGAGTCTGTAGACAGCTCAAAGCCTTAATTGACAAGGAGAGACGATTAGAAAACTCTCTGTAGCGGATTGCCGATCGCCATACATCCGCGATTCCCGAACGCGATAGAAAGGCACGGTGTTTTTTTGACGAAACGAGCCAACATCCAGCATGTTGAGAAAGCAGTTATTTCCCATGTGCGAGCGCTAGTGAGTGCGAGCTCAGCCATGCGTGGCAACGAACGGGGCTGCATTGTCTCCCAATAGCTGGCATGGCCAAGAGCAAACGTCGCAAACAAAAATTCCCCCATTTGATGGGGTCTAAATGGACTGCCATCAAACCTGTGATGGGATGGCGTCATTTTCAAGTAGAAGATCGCCAAGAGCGAGCGGGGGTGGTGTTTGCCCACTTGCGATCGGTGTGTGACGACAGCGTCAGTCTGTGGCTGAATGCCAAAGTCCTGAAAAACCGACGGTTATGGATTGCAGGCTGGCAAACTCTGGAGGAGATGTTTCCTGACCGTTACGAAGACGAGGAATAGGCTTCTGCATCTGAGAAAAAAGGAGCCTGTTAACTGTGGAACCGGCCCACGATCGCTGTGGTCAAGGCTTCTGTAGTGATGTCTAATCGCGGATATATCGTTGATGGCTAAACACGATGACGTCTGCGCCTTAAATTTTTTTTGCGACAGGTATCAACCGCTCGGGTTCCCCACCTGCAAAGCAAAATACGAATTTCCAATGTTGGCTCAATCCAATAAGAACGGCTAAATGCCACAACTCGTGAGCGCCAACCACTCCAGGAATTATTGTTGGCCAATTGAGACTTAATACAATCCCACCTAGGGTATAGGCGAAGCCCCCCCATAGAAGTGGTCGGATAAACCAATACCCATAACGCCTCTTTAAGGCCAAACACGTACCTAGTCCACCCCAGCCCATAACTAAGAAAATTGCTAAAGCAACTTCAGGTGGCAGGCTGTTCGAAAAAATAGTTCTTAGAGTTATGCCGGTTGCAGCAGCCGACCAGATCCATATCAGAGGTATCCATCGGGAATAACCTCTAAAGAGGATCGAATGTACCGGTGTGACTGTTCCCGCAATTAAAGCGAAGACTCCTGCGATATCGAGTTGTCGCATGACAGCGCGCCCGTTTCCTGGCCCCAACAGATGATAGACCCCACTCATCGAAAGCAGGAAAATCGTACAAATAACCATCGTTGCCAGACTTAATGCATGACCCCAGTGCTTACTGCGACGCACCAGGTCATATCCGAGCTTCGTAAAAATAGGAACCGCCAATAGATGGGTCAAGCAACTAACTGGTTCCCGAAACCCAGGAATTGAGAATGTGTCGATGATGTCCATGCACCAAAGGATTGAACCATATAGTCACTATCCCAGCCTTTTACTCGCCAAGGTATAGGATTGCTTGCTTTGAAGATTATCCAATCCTGTAAATGCACGGTGATGGGAAAAGCTGGCGGAAACAGTGATGTCGCTCTATTCCGACGCAATTGGGACGGTAGCGCTGCCTTATACCGGTAGTCTAAGTCTCAATCTTCATACCCTACTGTCAGCTAGTAGGTACGCTATGCTGGGTGGGCTTTGCATCCAGCTTCAGTGTTCGAGGTCAAAACATCGATGGCTGCCAAAATTCCCGTTACTGTCATTTCCGGCTTTCTAGGCAGTGGCAAAACCACCTTAGTTCGTCATTTGCTAGAAAACGCCAACGGAAAGCGTCTGGCCGTGATTGTCAACGAATTTGGCGAGCTAGGCATCGACAAGGAATTACTCTCCACCTGTTCTGATTGCCCGGACGACAAGCTGGTGGAGCTGACGAATGGTTGCCTGTGTTGCACCGTTCAAGAAGAATTTTTACCTACGATGCTAGACCTACTGGAGCGCCGAGAGGACATCGATCGCATCATCATCGAAACCTCCGGATTGGCCCTGCCCAAGCCGCTCGTAACGGCGTTTCGGTGGCCGGAAATTCGTACGGGAGCCACTGTCGACGGCGTTCTCACCGTTGTCGATTGTGCTGCTGTTGCTGCTGGAACCTTTGCTGATGATGTCGACGCTGTCAATGCCCAGCGAGAAGCCGATGACAACCTCGATCACGAGTCGGAGTTAGAGGAGTTATTCGAAGATCAGCTCGCTTGCGCCGACTTGGTCATCCTCAACAAAACCGACTTGGTGGATAAGACTCAGTTGCAGCAGGTGCAAGAGTTCGTGCGGGCTAGATTGCCTCGGGCGGTCAAGCAGGTGCAATCTCAACACGGAACGTTGGCTCCCGAAATTCTGTTAGGGTTCAATGCTGCTGCAGAAGAAGACCTCGCTGCTCGTCCCAGCCATCACGATGGCGACCATGACGGCCATGACCATGACCATCACCACGACGATGAAGTGGCATCTATACAGCTTGTGTGGGAGCGCTCGTTCGAATCGCGATCGCTGCAGACAGCGTTGGAAAGACTGGCCACCGACCTAGAGCTGTACAGGGTCAAGGGATTTGTAAATGTTGCCAACAAGCCCATGCGCATGGCGTTGCAAGGGGTGGGGCAGCGATTTGATTCGTTCTTCGATCGGCCCTGGCACCCTGACGAACCCCGCCGTACCTCGTTAGTTCTGATTGGCAAAGACCTGGATGAACCCGCTATTCGTCGGCAGCTAGAAGCCTGCGAGCGCTAAAGAGCCGCCTACGTAAACTAGCCCCTGATGCTAGCCAAATAAGCCATGTTCGTCGAGTACGAACATGGCATTTATCTCAACATGGCTCTACTCAAGCTTTAGCTATCCAGCTATTCTTCGTCATCTTTGACAATGCGTTGGAATAAATATCCAGTACCGCGAGCCGTCAAAATCAATTCGGGATTGCTGGGGTCGTCCTCCAGTTTGGCACGTAGCCGAGAGATGTGAACGTCCACAACGCGAGTGTCCACATGGCGTTCGGGAGTGTATCCCCATACCTCTTGCAGGATCTCGGAGCGAGAGAAGGGCTCGCCAGATCGCCCAACCAGTAGCTCCAGCAGGCTAAATTCCATTCCTGTCAGGCGAATGCGCTCGTCACCCTTGTAAACCTGACGCTTATTGGTGTCGATTCGCAGGCTATTGACGTGAATGACTCCCGAACTTGGAATGCCCGCAGAGTTAGACTTCTCTACCCGACGCAGGACGGAGCGAATGCGGGCTTCCAGTTCTTTCGGAGAGAAGGGCTTCACTACATAATCGTCTGCCCCCAGCTCCAGACCGGTGATGCGATCGGCAACATCTCCCAGAGCCGTCAGCATGATGATGGGAATGTCAGATTCCTTGCGCAGTTCCTGACAAACACCGTAGCCATCAAGCTTCGGCATCATCACATCCAGCACCACTAAATCGGGATCTTGGGTGTGGAATACATCTAACGCCTCTTCTCCATCGGAAGCGGTGACGACGTCGTAGCCAATCATCGATAGGCGGGTTTCCAGAATGCGGCGGATACTGGCTTCGTCATCCACCACTAAAATGCGCTCTTTCTTCTGAGTATCCAAAGTGCAACTTCTCCATTACCGAAACGTTGAGATAAATGAATGTATGAAGGATGCAGTGAGCAGTCGCTCAAATTAGCTGCCACCGAACTGCTTTGAAACGCTGCACCTGAGATTGACCGGTGAAAAACGTAGAACTCGTTCTGGGTATCTTCCCTATAGTTGAACGAAACAGTACGGATCTTAAATTTTTTAACTATTGTTTCACGTCAGAGTGTGTCATCGTACCAGAGAGTCATAGAGTGTTAACAAAGTTATCCCCATTTTAGGCATCCGGCCAGTGGGATCGCTCGATCGGGGTCAGAAAAGATACTAAAAATTACAGAACTACCTGCAGGCATGGATCGTCGCGTGATTAAGTAACGTGTACGCAGCGCCAGTAAAAATCGCGATCTCGCTGAGTCTACTGGAGCGAAACATTTGCTTGAGCCGGCACCGTCTAGTGACCCCAACATCTACCCAACATCTAATTGCCCCAACACCGTCTGATGGAGTCAACTGCGATTGATAGGTTAATGAGGTCAACAAAATTTCGATGCCCTGCAGACGACCGCCTCAAGCAACAGAAAGAAATTGAAAGTGCATCGGTATATGTCACCGTGCTGAATTATGCTGCGTTTGTAACACTGACTCTAACGGTCCAGCATCAAAGCCCTTCTGTGCTCAAAAGCAGTGGATACGTCTTGTCCATTCCACTGCTCCTATCCGTTCATTTCGAGGCCTATATTGTCTCCGGCAGAACCACGGTATGAATTGCCTCCCTCACGAATGTTGCGAAATTTTCATTGAGAGACGTTACATCTTCCGGAAATAGCTACACCAGGAGGGAACGCATTTAGGGGGAAATCATTCGATGTAATTCTCCTTGTTCCCAATCATGTTGTAGTTCTGCCGGCATTCAGCAAGATAGCCGCAAAGAGGTTGCCAGTTAAACTCTGCAATCGCTTGTCTCGATGGAGTTTTGGGGATTCTGTCGGAGCATTTTTTGGACAGTATCGATGCCATTACAGGCATAGTTGAAGTGCGATCGTCGGTAAGCTATCGCCGATATTTCGTGGTTTTCTTTGCGAACTTTTTTCAACTACTGCACAGGCTTATCGTTCTCACTTCAACAGTGATGCTTTCCAAATATTAAATATTGAGTGAGAAATCTGAACTCATCGAGCATAATGGCGTCTAATTAGCTTGAGTCAGCTCTTCCGGGTGAAGATACGATGCACGAAAACTCGACCCCAGGCGAGTCCAACCAAAACTTTGGTGACGCGAATGCTAGCGCGACCAGCAATGGTTACGCTTGGCATGGGTCTCAGCCAAACGCATCCCAGCAATTGGAGGATATTGTGCCTGGAAGCGCAGCCAATATTAAGGTGATTGGCGTTGGCGGGGGTGGTGGCAATGCTGTCAACCGCATGGTCGCCAGCGAGTTGAACGGTGTCGAGTTCTGGACGATCAATACAGATGCTCAGGCGCTCGTTCAATCACAAGCATTGCAGCGACTTCAAATTGGTCACAAACTCACCAGAGGATTGGGGGCTGGCGGCAACCCAGCAGTCGGTCAAAAGGCTGCGGACGAGTCTCGCGATGAAATCCAAGCGGCATTGGAAGGGGCCGATTTGGTCTTTATTGCCGCAGGTATGGGAGGTGGCACCGGTACGGGAGCTGCCCCGGTCGTAGCTCAAATTGCGAAAGAGACGGGTGCATTAACGGTTGGGGTTGTCACTCGTCCGTTCACCTTTGAAGGGCGTCGCCGCACCAATCAAGCCAATGATGGTATCTCGGCTCTACAGGGGTGTGTAGACACGCTAATTGTCATTCCTAACGATAAGTTGCTGTCCGTTATCTCCGAGCAAACCCCCGTCCAGGAAGCATTTCGAGTTGCTGACGACGTGCTCAGGCAAGGTGTGCAAGGTATCTCGGACATCATTACCATTCCTGGTTTGGTCAATGTTGACTTTGCCGACGTGCGCAGCGTAATGGCCGATGCTGGCTCCGCCTTGATGGGTATTGGAATGGGCTCTGGTAAGTCCCGTGCTCGGGAAGCTGCGATGACGGCAATTTCCTCGCCGCTGTTGGAATCTTCCATTGATGGCGCAAAGGGCGTTCTACTGAATGTGACGGGCGGTAACGATCTGACGTTGCACGAAGTTACTGCAGCGTCGGAAATTATTGCCGAAGCGGTGGACGATGATGCAAACATCATTTTTGGTGCGGTGATTGACGAGAAAATGCAAGGAGAAGTGAGAATTACTGTGATAGCAACGGGCTTTGACGGTACGCCGTCTAGCCGAAAATCTGTTGCTGCAGTAGAGCGTAAGGTTGTGTCTTCTCCTCGAGCTCCGAAGGTGATGGCCGCAACGGTATCTCCTAGCAGTAACGGGGATGGCGGGTTAGATATTCCCGATTTTCTGCGCAAGCGACGCGGTCGCTAGGTCGGCACTGAATTTTTAGTGGTGATGCGAGTGCCCTTCTTTGGGCACTCATTTGTTGTGCGGGCTGCGTGATAAGGCTGGCAAGATTTGTACGAGCTGCCTGCTGGCATCTACAGACTGAGTGCAGCTTCAGTTCAAAACGCGGTTGAGTTTGCGGCAGTATCGCTTTCGGCGATCGGCTATGGAGAGTTCTCTAGCCATTTTCTTGGCAGATCGAGGCTTTGAGCTGTCTCTTCACTCCAGACCTTACAGCGGATCGCCATAACACCCAACGCGATTGCGAATGGCGGACTACTTGATAGCATGGCCATCCCGGTCGCCAGTACTCTCAGCGATTCCGGTATTGTTCGTAAATCGGACAGTCTCACTGTTAAGACACCATAGGCTTGTGACCTCCTATATTCTCGGCATCCATACATCAACCCCAACTCTAGCTCTGGGTCTGCTCGAGTTAGACAGTTGGGATTTTGAGAGTGGGGAGAGCCGTAGCGATCGCCCCATCCAGTCTCGCGAATGGCGACTCGATCGCCAAATGTCTAGCCAGCTCCACCCTTGTCTGGAGGAGTTTTTTCCTGCAGAGCGGTGGCAGTCACTAGTGGCAGTGGCAGTGGCAGTCGGGCCTGGAAGCTTTACGAGTTGTCGCATGGGGGTTACTGTCGCCAGGACATTGGGGCAGGCGCTCGATATTCCCCTCTTTGGATTATCGTCACTGGCGGCAATTGCAGCAGATTATATGGATGCAGCCATCCAGCCTCAAGCAACAGAGGGCAATATGACCGTGGCTGTTCGGATGGATGCCAAGCGGGGGGAATGGTTTGGCGGCATCTATCAGGAGGGAGAGGACGGTGTTGCTGCCACTGTTGGCGATCGTCTGTGGACGGATGATGAGTGGCATGTTGTTTGCGAGCGCGTGACTACTGTTGAGGCTGGGGACTGGGAGGCGCATCCCCCGGTCGGTGCTTTGTTGAAGCTGGCTGCCAAACAATACGGCGGCGGACAACGACCGCAATGGGCTACCGTCTTGCCGTTTTACGGCCGCAAGCCTCCCATTCATAACGGTTAGCAGGATATCCATCGCCCCCCGATGTCAGGTCAGGCTTATGTGGGCTCTAGGATTTATGGGACGAAGAAATAGGCTTGAAGAATCCTACAGAGCTGTTTGTTGAGCACTATGGATATCGACAAGATGAGGGCGATCTCCCATAGATCTAAGAGAAGCCTGATTTGAGAGATGGACGACAGACTGGTGTCCTTAACACAGTCAACTGTCACCACAGCACGTCGAGTTTTAGAGCGAGAAGCGGATGCCCGAGTTTCAAAACTCGCCTTCTCCTAAATCTCCCTGTACGCTCGCAACAGACCGGTGCCAAAACGCCTGTGCTACTATCTGCTTAACTTTCTTAGCCTTTTCACACTTGCCTTTGCAGGGAACCCAGATGAGCAAAGTTCTGGTTCTGAATGCGTCATACGAGCCACTCAACATCACTACGTGGCGACGCGCTGTTGTCTTAATGCTGAAGGGTAAAGCGGAGGGAATCGAACACAACGGGCGACTGATTTATGCCAATTTTGCCTCACCCACCGTGATTCGTCTTCGTCATTACGTCAACGTCCCCTACAAAGCTATTCCGCTGACCCGGCGCAATGTTCTCTATCGGGATGAATATCGCTGTCAGTACTGCAATGTGTCGTCTGGGGATAGCCTGACCATTGACCACGTCATCCCGCGATCACGTGGAGGCCAAGATGTGTGGGACAACGTTGTCTGTGCCTGCGTCCGATGCAACATCAAAAAGGGCAATCGCACGCCAAAAGAAGCCGGTATGCCTCTCAACCGCCAACCCCGTCGCCCCCACAGCAGTCTGTATTTTGAAATCGCCAAGCAGATTCGCTCAGGAGGCAATCGCGAATGGGGTAAGTACGCGATCGGTATAGAGCATTAATGCATAGATCGCTTATTCCTCGGGTACGGATGCCTAGAAATTGGCATCAACAGTTAGTGCTCGGATGAGCACTTGCCCTTACATTAGCCCGAGTTCGATTGTCCTCATCCCCAGTCCTTCTCCCACAATGGGAGGAGGGAGCAAGACTAAACCCTGATGCTGCCGTTGTACTGTGGGGCTATTCTCCCACTCAAATAGCCTTGTCGAACTGGCGTTCCCTTACCAACGACCAAACCCGATTGCATACGAGTGGCGTTACTTGAGTAATAGTGGCCGTCTCTCCCTGCTTTGTCCTCAATCAGAATGCATCTCTTCGGTTGCAATAGATGCAGTGTTTTCGGCACCGGTATCTACGTCTGCATCGGCATTACCATCGTCATCGAGTTCTTCTTCCTCCGGCTCGGGAGGCAGTCCGGCAGCAATTCTTGCTTGGCGCTGAGCTTCTTTGCGGGCAGCTTCTTCTGCTTCAGCTTTGCGACGCGCAGCTTCTTCCTCTTGGAAGCGCTTGAGCTCGCGTTCGTAAATCACCCGCTGTTTCTTTTGATCGTCCAGGACCCACACCACTGTGAGGACCGAAATCAAAAAACCAAGAATGAGAGAAATCCAAAGTAAGTTGACGCCTGTCACGGTCGAACCTCGGCTTTAATTACAGTTTATTAAGTATTTATGTCTGTTACCTTAGCGGGTTCAGGGACGCTTTGGATACGGCTCGCAGTGGTTTGTAACGCTTTCTGGGAACGCAGAATTTACGATCGCCAAATGGCAGGTATCGAGAATGATCCACCTGGATGAAAGAAAATTAGGACAAATCCGGGCAGCCAGAAGAGTTGAGTTACTATGAACTGTAATTCGCGCTAATACAAGTTCACATACAGATCTATTTCTTTTCGCAGGCAGGAGAGCGTATGTCCCACTTTAGCCAAATCAAAACTAAAATTCGCGATCTCGACGCGTTGGAAGCGGCCCTGTGCGATTTGGGTATCGACTCAACGCGGGGAGATATGCAGGTTCGTGGCTACCAGGGGCAAACTCAGGCTGCGTCTGTCATTATTCCGCAAGCGAACGGTTATGACGTCGGCTTTCAGTGGGATGGTGAGTCCTACCAACTGGTTGCAGACCTGCAGTACTGGCAGCAACGATGGTCTGTTGAAACCTTTGTGAATAAAGTCACTCAGCGCTACGCTTACCAAACCATCGTGACCGAGTCCGAGAGCAAGGGATTTCAGGTGGTCGAGCAAGCCCGTGCGGAAGACGGCAGCGTTCGTCTGGTTTTACAGCGTTGGAGCTAATGCATGACCCAAGTCTCTTCTAATCCTTCACCAGCCCCAATGGACGAACGAACTGGCCTGGAGCCAGAGTTGGGTGGTGTTCTGCGCGGTCGCCAGCAGCGATCGGGATACGAACCCGAATTGGGGGGATTGGGGAGACAAACGGGTGTGTATGTGGAAGAGACGGACTGTATCGGTTGCGGCCACTGCGCGTATGTGGCCCGCAACACCTTCTTTTTGGAAGAAGACTACGGTAAGGCTCGGGTAATGAGTCAAAAGGGTGACCCCGATCCCATTGTGGAAGAAGCGATTCAGACATGTCCGGTTGATTGCATTCATAGGGTTCCGTATAAGGAGCTGCGCCAATTGGAGAAGCGGCGCAAACTTCAGGTCATGCCGAAACCCGGTGTACCTCCCAGTTTTCGGTAAGTTTTGTGCGGAGTGGAGCTGCGTAGCGAGTAGCTCGTTCGAAAGCAGTGAAGTCGGCGTCGGTGCCAGTTGCGTGAAATATTTAGGAGCTGGCAGGCTCGCTGGTTTTTGCTAAGTTAGCTGCGTTAATAATGAGCGATCGCGTTTTTCGGCATGAAACAGTATCGTGACACCGTGCGCGTGCAAACAGGTGGGAAGTCGTTTAGCCGTGTGACCGGTGATGTCAACCGCATCATCCAGCAATCGGGGATTCAATCGGGGATCTGCTCCTTGTTTTTGCAGCATACCTCGGCCAGTTTGGTGATTCAGGAAAATGCTGACCCCGACGTGCTTAGAGACCTAGCAACCTTTTTAGCCCAATTAGTCCCGGAAGATAATCGCTACCTGCACGGTATGGAGGGGCCGGACGATATGCCCGCCCACATTCGCACCGCACTCACCAGTACCTCCGAGCACATCCCGATTGCGAACGGACGCTTGATGTTAGGCACCTGGCAGGGGATCTACGTGTGGGAGCATCGCGATCGCTCCCATAGTCGAGAATTGATCGTGCATGCACTGGGGGACTCATAATGAGCCGTCTCCGACCCTTTTGGGTGGGGACGAGTGCGGGCTTACTGTGCTTGAGCGTTGTCGCATGTTCCAGCCCTCCCGATCGCGCGACTAGCAATATCCCTATTCGCGATATCACTAGCGATCGCCCCCCTACGGCCCGTCCATCTTCTCCAGTGGATGCAGCTGTAGCCGCTCCCACACCGGCAGAGGTTGCCGCTGCCGCTCACTATCGTCAACTGGGATTAGGCTTACGCAGCCAGGGGCAACTGGACGAGGCGATCGCAGCCTTTCAGCAGGGGGCAACCCTGGATCCCACGAATCTAGATGGACTGGTCATTCTCGGGTGGACATTACACCTTGCGGAGCAGCCCGACGCAGCCATTGAAGCGCTGCAAGCCGCACTGACCGATGATGAAACCTTTGTTCCAGCCCTGAATGCCCTTGGAATTGTCTACCTGGTTAACGGTCACCTCAGCGATGCCAAGCTAACGCATCTCCAAGCTATTGAACTGCAACCCGATAACGATATCGCCCAGTACAATCTCAGCCTGGCGTATCAGCGATTGGAAGAGTTTGACAGCGCTGTGGCCCATGCTCGGCGCGCCACCGAACTGGAACCCGAGAATCCCCATCATTGGGTAGCATTAGCGATCGCCCTGCGCAGCCGTCAAGAGTCCGATGACGCCAGCCAAGCCTATGTTCGAGCCGTGCAACTAGACGCCCGCTATGGCAACAGTGCCTACCTTAGTCATTTGGCTCAAGCGGGATTCAGTCCCGAACAGATTCAACTCAGCGATCGGGTTCGGATGGGTCAGTAGTTGTGCTGGTGCGTGGTTGGTCAGGTTTGCTATCGCGTCCTCACGCTTACTGCTGAACAGTAGCTAGCTTTTCTCGACTCCCAGCCAATCGTCAGACTGCCCGATACTGGAGCGTTCCGGTTTTCGCAGTTCTTGAAACCAAATTACGGGAAACACCACCGCAAATAGCATCACACTGAGTGGCACGCTAATTCCCATCAGCAACCATTGATAGACCGACTGTCGCTGCCGAACTTGTTTCTGGCGCTGTTCAGGAGAGGCATGGCGCAGGGCATCCAGCCGGTGTGAGAAGGGGACTACTTCAGCAAAGGCTGGCAGTTCGCACGACTGCCCCTGCAAGATGGATTGAATACGTTGGTAAGAGCGCAACAAGCTGGCATACTTCGCACTGAGGGCGGGGACGGCAAATCCCGCTGCCCGATATTCTTTGAGTTTGAGCTGGAGAGCACGATAATTCTTCATTTCAGAACCTTCAGAAACTACAAGTGAATGCAATCTGCATCCTGTCGATTCAACTGCGTTTGAATTCTTGGGCGTTTGAGTTCTTGATAGCCGGACTGAGTGAATGCTGGACGGTCAATAGTTATGGTGAAACGATCGAAATGCTGGGAATGAAGACGGAAACCAGGCAGTTCAATGCGACTCGGCATTGGATTTGGTCGGAAATCCCCTGTCAATTGAGGGGACCTCAGATGCGGGTAAGCACTGCTAAAACGGTAAGGAACGAGTTCTAAACACTGGCGATCGCGCCAAAAAGCCATACTGGCTATGAAAATTACCGCCAATTTTATGCGGCATTTGCAGAGGGCGCACGAATCTGGGCATTCAGCATTGTTCCCAGACGTAATACCTGGTGGTTGGTAAACGGTGAGTGGTTGGTCAGGCCGAGCTAGAACAACGTTTCTCTCTACAAGCCGCTCGTTCTTCATGCCTCTCTAAAACAGGCTGGGAGCGATCGCCTACGTCTCGATGCCGTGCTGACCGATCGCTATGCAGGCATCTGAAATCGTGTGTGCTGCTCCCGCACAGTACTGCAACGTCAGTTTAATCCTTGACTCTGGTGGGTTGTCGGTGTGCTGTTTGGAATGCAGCCCCTTCTTTGGGTAGCGGCCCAGTGAACTACGAGCTTATTGCAATACCTTATGCCTGTAACAAATTATCTTTTGTCTATAGATAAGTGCCAAAATCTGAGGCTGAACTTGGTTGCTTAACCTTATAACAAACTGCTATTTTCCTCAGTTCTTTATGCAGAGATTGAGCTTCCCTAGCTTTGCTCCTCGCAACCCTCGAACAATCGATCTTGGCCCGCTTTCCCCAGAAAAGCAGCACTCGCAATCAGCGATTTTCCAATGCAGGCGGGGGATGAGGGCGTTGGCATGAATGTGCAGATCTTGTATCTCAGACGATTTCGCAGCCAATGGAGGATAGACAGGCTTCTCTGGTTTTGCTCGGCCAGTCATTCTCTTTTGCTGATTCGAGGGTGAGGAATTTTGAGATCGCGATGTGGAACGCGTCCTTAACGGATGTTTTGCCTATCTTCACCATTGCAACTAAAGTTATTGCTAGGTGTGAGTCCATCTCAATACACATGACAATCTCGGCTCGTAGAGCCTCTTGCTAGCTCTCGCATTGCGGACGGTTCGGCATGGGAGTTCTGGAGCAGGTCGAGGACGTTAATGAGGTCGGGGTTCCGAGTAGGGCTTCGAGCGAGTTGACGTTCTAGTGTTGCGTAGGTCGAGACTCTGTGTGCATGGACGGTGGAATTTTGTTGTGAGGCCAAGCCGCTACAAAAATGGGTGAATGGCAACGATTGTCGATCCGCGTTGGAACGTGGAGTCTGTTACTGCTGGCGCTGGATTCGGTTCCGGCATCGGCACTGTCGCATATCAGTGACAGCCTCTCCGAGTTTTCAGCCTCAACAGCCAACAGCGGCAATACCGTCAGCTCGGCTTCTGCAGTTGACGACTATCTTTGGGTTGACGAGTATCTTTCGGCGACCGCGCTGAGTGATGATGAGTTAAGTAATGGCGCTGAGCGCGACCGGGGCCGGCGAAATGCGGCTCGCGTTCAGCCGATGCAATGGCATCAGTCAGCCGCGATCGTCGCTCAGGCCAGCGAAACCAGAGCCGATTCGGGACAGGTCCAAACCAATCTGCTGGAACCGGTGCAGATAGAGTCCGCCGAGGATGTTCCACCCCCTGTATCTCCGGCTCCGAACCGAACTAGCCAGAATTCAACTCCCCAACCGGTCGAAACCACTCCGATTCCACGCACCCCGGCCCCGACTCCTGTCAGCGAACCCGCTGATGACTTGCCTGGTAGCGAAATCGAGAGTTTGCCCTCTGCTGGTGAAGCGGCCGATTTGCAGGGACAACTCCTGACCCCCCAACCCTTCTTCGGTCAGCTCGATCCCGATCAAATTTTTGCCCCTATCCAGCTAGATAGTGTGGCTCCATTTCCAGGAGTTCCGTTCTTAACCCAAGAAGAGCCAAACTTCGTATTTGCGCCGTTCCGGACGGATTTTTCGCCGTTAGAGCGACCTCAATATCGATTATTTAATTTTGAAACGGCATCCACCCTACGCCAGCAAGAATTAGTGCTGCGAGCCGGTACCACCATTGGATCTGGAACCGATAACTGCGACGACGACGATGCTTCCTGCGGAATGCGGATCGGGGTCGATTACGGTATTCGAGACGATCTGCTGTTTAGCTTCGATCTGTCGCTGCAGGAAGGGGCCACCATACCCGGCATTACGGGGGGCAATTCTGAGGCTCGCTTCTCCTTCAACAGCATTTCCACCCAAATCAAGTGGCAAGCATTCTCTAACGAGCGGGTCAGCTTTGCTCCGACTCTGGGCCTGCTGGTTGGGCCGCAGCGCTCCATCGTGTTCTCGCCAGCCAATACGGACGCCCGTGTCGAGGCTGACGATACTTCCGTGGTGGCAGGTTTGGCCTTGCCCGTCAGCATTACCCTGGGAGAAGTCAACCGGTTTACGATCAACCCGCAAGTCAGTTTCTTCCCCGGTAGCCTGTCGGATATTGACGTGACGGGCAATCCCAATGACCTCGTTGGCCGCAACGGGTTCAATGGCGATTCGCTGGATTATTACGGCACGGTCGTCGGTATCGGTCTGGGGTTCGATCGCAGCTTTAGTCAGTACTTCAAATTCGCCGCCAACTACACCTTCATCGTGGCGGGAAGTAACTCGCTGGATAACGGTAGCGACTCCCTATTTGTCCCTCGCGGTGTGTGGGATGCCGGTTTCCGCTGGACTCCTAACAGTCGCACCAGTCTGGATTTATATCTGACTAATCGGTTTAGCAACACGGCATCTCCCGCCAGCTTGCTGG
>JBCBVA010000036.1:0-29803 GCA_039817825.1 Cyanobacteria bacterium J06642_12
CCTCTGGAATCTGCCGTGATTTCAATTGGCAAGTTTGAGGCGGGCAATGCGTTTAACGTGATTGCGCCACGAGCCGAGATGTGGGGCACTGTGCGTTGCTTCTCAAAGGAGATGGCGGAGTGGTTACCACAGCGGATCGAGGCGCAATCACGTTAAACGCATTGCCCGCCTCAAACTTGCCAATTGAAATCACGGCAGATTCCAGAGGATTAACGTTGCGCGACACAATCGTGTGCAACGCTGTCACTACCTGAGCCCCGATCGCGATCGCATCCACCGTCTGGTGAGGAATCGCGCCGTGTCCACCTTTGCCAAATATGTTGATACGAAACTCGTCTGAATTGGCCATCGAAGGGCCACCCTTTACCCCCACGGTCCCCAGCGGCAGGTTATTCCACAAATGCAGCCCGATCATTGCCTTTACATCGGGGTTGCGCAACACTCCAGCTTCAATCATGGGCTTGGCTCCCCCCGGCCGCTCTTCTGCCGGTTGAAACACAATCTTGACGGTGCCCTGCAGTTGGGCGCGATGCTGGTGCAGAAGAAAAGCCGTTCCCAGCGCGATCGCCGTATGGCCGTCGTGACCACAGGCATGCATGCGACCGGTGTGGCGGGAGCAGTACTCAACGGTGTTCTCCTCCGTCACCGGTAGGGCATCCATATCTGCACGCACCCCCAGAGTAGGGCCGGGGCGCTCTCCGCGCACGATGCCCACAATCCCCGTCTCTGCCACTCCCGTTTCGTGCTCAATGCCCCATTCTGTCAGACGATCGCTAATAAACGCTGCTGTCTTGTGCTCCTGAAACCCCAACTCGGGGTATTGATGCAAATGTCGTCGCCACTCAACCAATTGGGATTGCAGGTTGTGAACTGCGCTGCGTAAATTGGGTGCAACAGATTTAGACGGGAGAATTCCGAGCACAGGTTTTTCCCAGTATTGATATGTAAAGACTAACGCCCCTAAGCTTAATCGGTGTCAAAACAGCTGGTATGGACGAAGGCAATGATATGGCTACCGTTCCCCTTAAGTAGTTTCTCCCACCGAAGGAAGTGCTAAGAGCGATACTCGCTATGCCCTTAAAAATACGCAGGCAAGCGACCGCCAATAGGTAATATCACTGACAAACGTAGATGGCAAACATGAAAAAAACTTCATCTTCCGGGAAAATTAATACGGATATTTCACATAGGAATGCCGATATTATTCACAAATAGTTCACTTACGTATAGATAAATATACGTGTTGATGTCGTTTTGCCTTGAGGTTCTCCTAATCATGCCGACTGCCATCTGCTCCCGACTAAGTACGTACCTGAGGCTGTGTTCTCAACCTGATTTCACCGGAGTGTTCGAAATTACCAACGAGAAGGGAACCGCTTGGAAGTTGCGATTCTTGTCTGGAAGCTTGGTGGCAGACTCGGGTGGAATGTTTCCGCTGCAGCGGTGGCAACGCCAGGTAGCGCGCTATCGCTCCAATCTCCCTCAAGGGGAGTTTCGCTATCCGGGAGACGGAGAGTGGAATTACCAGGTACTCAACGAGCTCATTACAAAAAACGTAATCGCCGAACCCAGAGCAATCAAAATTTTGGGCAGTAGCGTATGCGAAATCTTGTTTGAAGTAGCATTGCAGGAACTCAATCATGAAGGGAACTCGGCGGTCAACAACTACCAAATGACCTGGCAATCGCTATCGACCTTCGAAGAGGCGCCCCTGGTTTCGCTGGATATCAATCGAGTCTGGCCGGAGGTCTCTAAATTGGTGACTCGGTGGGATCAGAATGGGTGGAAAGCCATTTCCCCCAGCTCGGTACCGTCTGTCATCAACCCAGATAAGCTGGCGCAGTTGACGTTCTGCACTGACTTTGAAGAATTGCCGAACGTATTGGATGACAATTCCACTCTGTGGGAGTTGGCCTCTCGCCTCAAGTGTTCGATCTACTCCATCACCCAAACCATTGTTGCCCTAGAGCAGAGTCAGTGCGTTCGGTTTGCAGGTGCCTCGGGATTAAGCGAAGAAGAGCATCGCATTGTGAGTATGGGCACATCGTCCGGATTAGACGACGTTCCAACCGTCATTTCTCTCCGGGTTTAATCGTTTGCAGAGGAGCGCTCGCGATGAGGACCGTCCTTCAACGTTCCCCTATTGAACCCTGAATTGAGAGATGAACTTGGGAAGAGACGTGAGCTAGAGACAAAATACCAACGTTCTAGTCAAATAATCATGTCAATCTGTCGTTGCTTGCCCCGCTGGCCCTAAAAAGTATGACATCCTAACAATCAACACCACTAGCACCGCCCCAGAAATGCGTCCGGAGTCCACACTCAACCGATTGAAGGCATCTGTACTCAGCGATCGCCTGCCGTCTAGCTTCGGCGTCTATTTCAAAAACACCTTAGTGGCGCTCTGCCACGCATTAGAAGATCACATCCTGCAAACCTCGGATGCTGGGGGCGATACGGCTCCTTTGGTCTTGGTAACGTTTCAGCAAGGGAAGTGGTACCTGCAAGAAGCAGATCGCTATTTAGACATTGCCCAGAAATCCCGCCATGTGGTGGTTGCTGCCGTATCCGACAGCGGATTCCACAGTCACCAGACCGGTGGCTTGGACAATGTCTCTCTAGTCGATCTCGATCCGGGCGATAGTTGGGTAGAAGAATGGAATCTGATCATTCTGGCTCCCAGCTATTCAGCGATGGTGCTATGTCATGAATTGGAGCGGACAGAATACTGGGAGGGGATGCAGCCAGAGCGAGATGTCGAGCGCAAGTTTTACGGACTGTGGACGTTCGATCGCGATTTAGTGAGTGAAGCCGCATCGATCGCCGTATCTCGAATCGAGCCTTACAAGCCCGAACTGGCAGCCCAATTGAAAACTCAGATGGCAGACATTGGTACTTGTATCGATTGTCCGCCCGCCGATCTCAGTGGTGTTGTATCGCGAATCGTCACGTACTTGCAAAGTAGTCAGGAGCAATTGGTCGCTACCCACCGTCAAAACCGCGAACTGTGGGATTTAGAAGGACAGGCAAAACGGTTGAACCGAAATATCACCGCCAACAAGCTGCAGGCATTTTTGCGGATGGCCCAACGGGTGGACAAGCGCGACCCATTTAACACCGTTGCGTCCCTGCAAGTGTCTGCCCTCTCGGAGACTATCGGACAAATCTTAGATATTCCGACCATCGATCTGCGACGCTTACGACTAGCTGGGTTACTCTTCCGTATCGGTTTATCAGAAGCCCCTGCCGAAGTGTTTACCCTGCCAGCATCCGAACTTGACGAGCGGAGTCCGACATTTTGGCGAGATCGCGGCTCAATAGGAGCGCAACTCCTCTCGTCTATGCCCGAGCTGAAGCCGGTGATCGCGATCGTCAAGCACCAACTGGAGTATTGGAATGGTGGTGGCCTGCCAGATAGTCTCAAAGGTACGGACATCCCGCTAGGTTCCCGTATCTTAGGGCTGGTGGCGTTTTTCCAGGACCTGACTCAACCTCGCGGAGATCGCCAAGCCATGTCGCTCAACGATGCGCTGGCGGAATGCGAAGCCCTCAGCGGTTCCCGCTTCGATCCGGAACTGGTCACGGCCCTGACGACGGTGGTTCGGTTGGCAGAAGTCGGCATGTTGCAGTTACCCCAACAGCCCAGCCAGAGCCCGC
Organism: Cyanobacteria bacterium J06642_12; assembly: GCA_039817825.1. Lineage (GTDB taxonomy): Bacteria > Cyanobacteriota > Cyanobacteriia > Thermostichales > PCC-7336 > PCC-7336. The sequence goes on from JBCBVA010000036.1 coordinate 3,658, forward strand.
AGGTTTGGCTGGAAGAGGCGATTGAGGAGCCAGTGAGAGAAAGTCAGTCGAAATCGGAAGTGGCATAGTAAGGAGCGGACAAACCTTTGGGTGAGGGGATGTAGTGGTAGAGCAACCGACGGCACAGCAGCACAATCGCGATCTCGATCTGGCGGCAGTTCATCGAGGAGAGGTGAGGGATCTAACCGATGTCGATTTAGCTGGGGCTGATTTGGCAGGGGCCAAGCTGGCGGGTTGCGATCTGTCTCGGGCGAATTTAACCGGCGCGAATTTGGCAGGGGCTGATTTGACGGGGGCGATCGTGCGAGCAAATTTGAGAGGCGCCGATCTGACTGGAGCCCAGTTGTCGAATGCGGACTTTCGCGGAGCTGATTGTCGTGGCGCACTGTTGCTGGATGTAGCTGGGGTGCAGGTGAGTTTTGCTGGAGGGTTTCTGGCGGGGGCAACGTTGAGTAAGTCTACGTTGACACTATCGGATTTCCGAGGAACTGATTTGCGCGGAGCAAATTTGGTGGAAGCGATGTTGCAACAGGCAGATCTGAGCAATGCAAATTTGTCGGGGGCGGATTTACTCAGGGCCAATTTGGAGGAGTCTAGCCTCGTGGGGGCGGTTGGGGCAGGGGCGAATCTGTCGCAAGCAAATTTGCTGTGCGCCACTCTGGATGAACGGGCGATCGCTGGAGCCGTCCTGGACGGAGCCTGTTTGACGGGGACGGGATTGGAACGTTGAGGGAAAATGCGATCCTATCTCGACACTAGTTCCCCACATTGATGGTTGGAAGCTGAGGGATTAGGAGCCATTTGCTCGGGAAGGGTCGCGGTCAAAACTATTTGTCCGGAGTTGTCTCGTCCCAACCCTTGTGCTTCAACGATATGTTCGCGTACCGGTTCAATTTCTAGGTTTAAGATTTCAGTCTGAGAGATTTGCACTGTCGCTTCTGGATCAGTCTCTCTACGTTCCACCCACGGTCGATCTATATAGTCTGCCTGTAAGGGATCGCTTGGCCCTAGCGGTAATCCTCCGCGTCCAGCAAACACAAATTGGCCGATATCCTCAAGCGTTTCCCCCGCATCGACACGGCAGGGATCGTAAACCAGTCGATCGGGGTCGATCGCCGGATCGAGAAGCGGTGGTTCAATCGTTTCTCGGGTCAGATCGCGGTTGTCGATGCGATCGAAGGTGAGGGTGGAGGTGGCGGTAATGTCGCTGGTTTCTGGCCCGGGTCGATTATTCAGGGTGAAGCCAAGAACATCTCTAGCCGTAATCCTGACATCTCCTGTCTCTCCAATCTCTGAAAAAGCTGAGATGTCATTATTCTTCGGGCCTGCGACGACAAAGTCTGCATTGATCGCGATGTTTCCCCCCTGTGTCTGCGCTTCTGCAGAGATTTGACTGGTTCCAGTCAGCAACAAGATATCGTCAACATCAATACCAATATTGCCCCCCTCGCCATTTTCACTGAATGCCGACAGTATCGACCCTTCACCCAGCTGCAATTCCCCTGCGGAAATATTGAGTGTCCCGGCGTCTCCAGACACATTACTGGCCACGGAGACTGACGCGCGATCGGAGAGGGTTAGGAGATCGGCTACGAACAGCTTTACTGTTCCTGCGTTACCCACACTATTCGAAATGGTTCCAATACTTCCCTCGCTTATCAGTTGCACCTCTTGGGATCGAAGGATGACGGTGCCTGCATCTCCGATTGTTTCAGGCAGTGTGATATCTCCAAGGGAGAAAGGCAAATCTGCCTTGCCGAGAGAAAATGTGTTGATGGCAGGCTGAAATTCATCAAGATTTGGCCCGCCTCCAATCGTGACGGAATCAGCAACGATTTCAATCGTTCCACCATTTCCCCCGCCGCCGGTATCTGCAGCAATGCGAGCACTTCCCCGCAATTCCAAGCGGCTGGTTTGAATATTGATCTCTCCTCCATTTCCGCGTCCAAATGTTCGACTGGCGATCGCTCCCCTAAATCCCTCCAGTACCAGGGATTCGCCTGCCCGTACCGAAATCGAACCGGCATCAGCCTCGTTGAAGGTATCGCCAAAGAAAACACCTGCATTGCTAAAACGAGCTGTGTCGCTAACATCCACTTCTATTGAAGTGCTACCGCTTGGTAAACCTAGCCTCCTAATTGCTTGTCGATCGCCAGGTTGACCGATGAAGGCTTGTTCGATAGTGAAATTTTCCCCGCGAATAACGACATTACCTCGCCCTGGAGCAAAGAGAAATGTCGAAGGAGTATCGGGTGTTGGTTGGGTTGCTGTTGGGACAAAGGGCGGCCCAATTGAGATATCGCCACGTCCGGGATTGCTGCTGAAATCGACGGGTTGGGGCAGAGATAGATCGAGCCCCAGTCGCCCTCCATCTTCGCCCACTGCGGCCAGAGTGATATTGCCTAACGGAGCAATCGCGCGCCCCAAGGAAAAAGAGATATCGCTCCCCGACAAAAACAGAGACCGAGTAACTCCCGTTGTTATTTCGGCCCCGATTACAGTTACGGGCTGGGGTTGTAAACGGTTGAACAACAAGGCGCTGGGATGAATAGTCAAACCGGTTGGGGAGGTGCGCAGATCGGTCTCCCATTCGCCCAAATTGCCAAATTCGACGGTGTCGGCAGTTGAACCAACAAATGCCCCATTGATATTGATTTGTGCCCCCGGCCCAATTAGCAATCCACTAGGGTTGAGCAAGAACACATTGAGGTTTGGCACAGTGCCGCCATTGGTGAGAGTGCCGTAGATTTCTGTGGGATTTCCACCGGTGACGCGGGCGATCGCATTCTCAACATCTGGATTGTTATTGATAAATTGCACCTGTGCGCCAGAGGGAATTGAAAATTCCGAGAAGCTATGAAAACGATTGACTCCCTGAGTATTGCCCCCATCAATAGAGCAACTGGTGGTGCAGTCCCCTGTTAGCTGGGTTGCGCCATTATCGTTAGTCACAATTGGATTCGCACGGGTTGAGGCAACCGCAATCCCCCATCCAGCTATTCCGACTCCAAGCCCAAAAACCAATCCCGAGCAGGCTATTCGAGCGACAGATTTCATCCAATTCCGCACCATGACACCCAAGGAAGTCACAATCCGTTTAACGATACGCCATGATGAATTGTCAGGCCGTAAGTGTGTCGCAATATGTCTTCTGTCCCCTCTCAGACCGTCCCCCAAATCGATCTCAAAAGCTGGATTGCGCCGACCGCTGTCGTCTGTGGAAATGTCACACTCGCGGCCTGTAGCAATATTTGGTTTGGAGCTGTTTTGCGAGGAGATATTGCACCAATTTCAGTTGGGGACTACTGCAATGTGCAGGATGGCGCGGTAATTCATTGCGACGAAGGACAGCCGGTGGTGTTAGAAGAGTTTGTCACTGTTGGTCACAAGGCGATCGTTCATTCGGCCCATATCGAACGAGGATGCTTGATTGGAATGGGGGCGATCGTGATGAATGATGTGCGGATTGGGGCTGGCAGCATTGTAGGAGCTGGTGCCATTGTCACTAAGTCCGTCGAGCCTGGAACGTTGGTGGTGGGTACTCCAGCCAAACCTCGCCGCACCTTGGCAGATGATGAGATTGCAGGATTAATCGATCATGCCAAGCATTATTGGGAGATGGCTATCGCCCACAAAAACGGACAGTTTCCACTCGCTGGCCTGAGGTAAGGCCAACAAGGATTTCAGACTATTCAAGTTAGTCGATCACCCGCCAAAACACAGGCGATCACTCTCATACTTACTACAGCTGCATGTAGAGAGAAGAGATCCTTCAGAGTAAACCTGAAAGCACCTTAATGGCGTGCTGAGATCGCCGGTTGAGCCACTCTTGCCACCTGCGCTAAGGGAGGAGGAGCAGTGGTGCCATTGGGGACCGGTGCACCATCTGGATAGAGGCGGTACCCCACATTGCGCACCGTCTGAATCAAATGAGGCTGTTGGGGATTGGCCTCAATCTTTTTGCGCAACGACAGAATATGCGTATCCACCGTGCGGGGATTGTCGATCGCATCTGGCCACGCTCGCTGCAACAGCTCGGAGCGAGACAGAGGCTCTCCAGACGCCTGCGCTAGAACAAACAACAAACTGAACTCTTGAGGCGTTAACTCAACCGCACGGTTACTCACCGTCACCTGGCGCTGGACCAAGTCAATTTTGAGCGTCGAGTAGTTCAGGCTTGACGGTGGAGTATTGCGATCGAGTCGCCGAGCCAGTGCTTCCACACGAGCAGCAAACACCTGCATACTCATGGGTTTCGTCATATAGTCATCGGCGCCAGCTTGTAGGCCGCCAATAATATCGGCATCGCTGTCGTTGGTTGACAGCATCAAAATCGCAACATCAAGCTGCTGATACGCCCATGCGCACAGATCTTTTCCGGCATTGTTCGGCAAATCGCCGTCCACGACCAAAATATGGGTTAGTTGCTTGCGCAAAGCTGCTTTCGCTTGCTCGGCACTGCTGCAGGCATGGACAATATGACCGGCTTGCTGCAGTTGCCAGCTCAACAGAGTCTGCAAATGAGGATTTCCATCAACTATCTGAATGTGCAATGATGCCACTTCAGAACTCCTTCTCGAATTGGCCCCTGACGTCATCGCTATATCCGACAAGACTGAGAGCTAGGTTCCTTGACATGAGTGGAACGCGACAGACTAAATCGACAATCGCGCTTACGCCTCAGACGAGTCTCTAACCAAACTTAAACAGCTATCGCTTGCGCCTAGGGTGGCGGTTGCAAACCTATCAACATGTTATGGGGAACGATTGTAACTATTACTACTTGATTGATTTTGCCTCTTCGATCCCTACCAATGAATGAATCGAAACCAGGCAATTATTAAGTTTATTGCAGGTATTACCCTGGGCATGCTGTGGCGCGAATTCGTCAAATCGGTCTGAGGCAGAAGTCATCGGAACGGCCTCAAACACTGGCATACAACTGTCGCACCGTCAACGAAGTTAAGACGGCAAAGGCAATGCCACGCCAACTCTTTGCCTCGAACCAGCCACTCGGCATGGGAAATGTCTAAACAAACCTAAAGATTGCCTACGAATCATCATGCTGGGACACGATTTCGGCAAACGGTTCGCACTCTCCCCCCAGTCCAACCACAATCGTGCAGGTGTTGTATTCCATCATCCCTTGATAGCTCCCTTCTGGCGTTCCCTGGGCTCCAACACCATCGGCAATCAGCACATCGTCAGAGATGTCCACACCGGCTTCGTTGGCAACGGTACGCAAGACGCGATCGTTAGTGGTCAGCTCGGCAAATAAGGTCGGAACCCCAATATCTCGTACGTTCGACACCAACTCGCTCACCCGCGCAGCAGTGGGTTCCTCCTCAGGGGATAGCCCTAATAGTGTTCCGGCAACTGTCAAACCATAGGCACGGGAATAGTAGCTCATGGCGTCGTGGGTGGTGACGAGCTGTCGCTGGGCTTCTGGGATGGTTTGGATTTGCGCGGCGATCCAAGAATCTAGTTCAAGCAACCGCGCTTGTAGCATTGCGCTGTTGTCGGTGTAGCGCTGAGACTGCTCGGGGGCAACGTCGATCAGTGCTTTGCTAATTGTTTCAACCATGCGCATGCCGTTATCGACGTCGTGCCAAATGTGAGGATCGAGTACCGGTTGCCCCTCGGAGTTGTGCTCAATCGGATCGTCTACGGCTTGCTCGTGAACGGGGATTTTGGTGGCATAGTTCGAGGCTGCATTGACCATTTGGATAATGGATGGCTCGAAGTTCATGCCTGCGTACAGGACTAAATCTGCCTGTTCGATCGCCTGGCGATCGGAGGGAGTTCCTTCGTAAGTGTGCGGATCTTGGTCGTAGGCAATCAAGCAATCGACCTCAACGGTATCCTCAGCAATTTGCGAGGCCAAATCGCACAAGACACTATAAGACACCACCACCAGTGGCTTATTCGATCCTGTACTCGACCCTACCGTTGGCCCAATACAGCCAGCAACAATCGCTGCGATCCCTATCCCAAAAACAACCCCTAGAGTGTTATCTCTGTTACGCCTAACCAATGCCATCGATCCTGACCGACTCCCTTGCTTGATAGTTCAACGTGAAGTTCCGTGCTGGTATGGCGCCTCGCAGCCGAGACCACCCTTGATTAAAAATTGTCGTTCTGAAATGTCGCAGAACTCCAGTATCTCTCAGAATGCCAACAGGGTTTTCATAATCGTTTCATTTTTATTCTGCACAATAGTGAAAGAGCTTGGTAGAATGTTTTCATAATTATTTCACTTTTATGTCACTTTCCCGTCATTTTTAGTCGGGTGTCACTGAGGTAGCGCAATGGAAAACGGCGATCGGCTCTCTGTGCGAGATTTGTTTGTTCAGTACCGCGGCATTCACGCGCTAGACGGAGTGAACTTTACAGCTAATGGTGGACAAGTTCTGGGAATTTTGGGGCCTAATGGAGCTGGCAAAAGCACGTTGCTCAAGGCGATGCTGGGCTTGATCCCGTCCAGTCAGGGGACCGTTCTGCTAGGGGGGCGAGCGCTGACCCAGCAGCGGTCTCGAGTGGCGTACGTTCCCCAGCAATCGCAAATTGACTGGGACTACCCCATTTCCGTCTGGAATTTTGTCATGACGGCTCAGACGGTAGATACGGGTTTATTTCGCCGTCCGGGGAAAGCGGTGCGCCAGTCAGCAGAGCAGGCGCTGAGGCGGGTTGATGTCTGGGATCTGCGCGATCGCCCCATCAGCGATCTCTCGGGCGGACAGCGGCAGCGAGTATTCTTGGCGCGGGCATTGGCCAAGCAGGCAGATGTCTTTTTCCTGGACGAGCCGTTTACAGGCGTCGATCGCCGAACGGAAGACATTATTTTCGATATTTTTCGCGAACTCAAGCAGCGGGCCAAAACCCTATTGGTGGTGCACCACGATTTGGGGGAGAGCCTCAATCATTTCGATCGCTTGGTCTTACTCAATAAGCATTTAGTGGCAATCGGTCCCCGAGCCGATGTCATGACGGTTGACAACCTAACGAGAGCTTACGGTCAGCCTTTGCAAGCTGCTGTCGCATAGAACCAGCCTGTCAGCAGGTCTTATCTTGGACGTGTATCAGCACTTTCCACGAACTCCGCTGGGGGATGTCGTGCGGGCCACGATGCACGTCACTTATGGCGTTCGGCCATCCACGATAGAAAGTTCTCGGGTCATTGTCCCTCGCAACTCAAGGATTTTAGCCGTCTCCACACTCCAGACCTTACAGCGGGTTATACGACAAAATTGGGTCTGACATTATTGTGTTCGGCATTATGTCCAAACGGCACTCTTATACAGTCGGGGACATTCCCTGTAGGTGAGTATGAATTGGCTCGTCACTCCTTTGGAGTTTGAATTTATGCGGACGGCGATCGCGATCGGCGTCATGTTGGGAATGTTGTGCTCCGTTGTCGGCAGCTTTATGTTGGTGCGGCAAATGGGGATGTTGGGGGATGCCATTTCCCACTCGGTGTTGGCGGGACTGCCAGTGGCATACGTGCTGGGGCTGCCGCTCTCGGTTGGGGCTGTAGTTGCAGGGGTGTTGAGTGCTCTGCTGCTGGCATGGATTGAATCTCAGTCGAAGCTTAAAATCGACACCGTCATGGCGCTGGTACTGTCAACCTTTTTAGCGATTGGCGTAACGTTAGTGAGTGTATTGCCGGGAGCCAACCGGATCGATCTAATTCACGTCTTATTTGGCAATATTTTGGGGGTCACCCAGTCCGAACTGTGGTTGACGGCAGCGATCGCGGCATCTGTTTGTCTGGCTACCGTCCTGTTTTACAAAGAACTACTGCTCTACAGCCTCGACCCGATTGGGGCTCAGGCGGCTGGATTGCCCGTGCGATGGTACTACGCAGGCACCATCACGGCCATTACGTTGACAGTTGTAGCCAGCCTACAAACGGTGGGTATCCTGCTGGTTATTGCCATGCTGGTTGGCCCCGCCATGACGGCCTATTTACTGGTTAAAGAACTGCATCAGATGATGGTGTTGGGAGGGGCGATCGGAGCCTTCGCCAGTATTGCCGGTATGTACGCTAGCTATTACTTAGATGTTCCCTCTGGCGCAGCCATTGTGTTGGTGGTATTTGCCTGTTTCTTTGCGGCGTTCTTGTTCAGTCCTTCTCAAGGGTTGCTGACCCAACCCAGTGCCCGCCAGCGGGCTGTGCGGCTGTTGCAGGGGGTCGCTGTGTGGCTCAATCGTTAATGTCGCTCAGCCACAGCCAGTCCGCATCAATAGGTACTCCCATCCTGCCCCGCTCCATGAATGAACCCGAGATCGGTCCATTATTCACCGATTATTTGTAGAGAGTAGAACGGTCAGTCGGCCGGCAAAATGACACCGATCGTTACAACAGCATTGCCATACACAAGACCATTTCCGATGGAGAATAGTGCTTGTAGGTACGGTGGCACCAGTCACCAACTAAGATAGGATTCCTCTATTCCCCGCTACAGTCTTCAGGCGTCGGCTCAGCTATCGACGATCGCGCATGTTTCTCTCCTCTTCCCGATTGGTCACATTGCTCGTGCTTGTAATGGCGACGACGATCGCAGCCTGTAGTGCACCGCCCGCTGAAGAGCCTGATTCCGCTCTCCCTAACACCGAAGACTCTCAAGAACCACAAGCAGAGTCAGGGCCTGTTTTTGATCTGGACGATCGACCTGTCGAGGAGTCAGAGCGTACCTACAGTAGTAATTTTATTGCTGATGCCGCCCAAGAAGTGGCCCCAGCCGTTGTCCAAATTGAGCCTATAGCTCCTGGCAATAGCCAAAGTTCCAACCCGGGACAGTTTCGCCAGTTTTTTGAGGATTTTGGCCCCAACCGGCAAGGTCCAGATCGGTTCTCCAACCCCAGAGAAGATTCTCTGGGGGGATCTGGTTCGGGGTTCATCATTGACGAGAGCGGCACGATTGTCACCAACGCCCATGTGGTGGGCAATGCCGATTCTGTCATGGCGGTGCTATCGGATGGGCGCGAGTTCACCGGTTCGGTGGTCGGTCGAGATACTCTAACGGACTTGGCTGTGATTCAGCTCGATGTGGAGGACGATCCCTTACCTGCTGTAGAGTTTGGTGATTCGGGTTTGCTCAGACCAGGAGAATGGGTGATTGCGTTGGGTAGCCCGTTGGGATTAAGCAATAGTCTGACAGCTGGGATCGTGAGTGCTCTTGGCCGTACCAGCCAGGAAATCCGTGTCGGCGATCGCCGCATTGACTTCATTCAAACCGACGCGGCCATCAATCCCGGTAACTCCGGCGGCCCTTTAATCGATATTGATGGCAGGGTGGTGGGTATCAACACGGCGATCGTGCGGGGGGCCGAAGGGATTGGGTTCGCTATTCCCGTCAATGAAGCCCAGATTGTTATCGATCAGTTGGTTGCGTCGGGACGGGTTGTGCGTTCGTTTGTGGGAATTCGCATGAATACGCTTGATACGGAGTTACTGGAAGAAATTGCCAGCTCGCCCAATGCCGGTAATATTGCCATCGATCCCGATCTGGACACTGGAGTGGTGGTAATCGATGTTCTGGAACGGTCTCCGGCTGCGACGGCTGGGCTGCAATCGGGAGATGTAATTGTGGAATTAGATGGTGAGCCTGTTCGGACAGCGGCTCAGGTGCAAAACACTATTTCGGGCCGAGCGGTTGGTGAAGACGTTGAGTTTCGGATCAATCGCAACGGTCAGGAACGCACGGTAACGGTAACAACGGAAGAGTTGCAGCAGCAGTTTGGCTAGAGTCAAGTTTTTGGCAAATCGACCAGTCGCATGACTTGTCAAGCGTTCGTTTACAGGCGTCTCCGGTTGAGGCTCATACTCTCATGTAGGCGTGAGAGCCTTCCCACATTCCTCGAGCATGCAGCAGTCAACCATACAGCGATGCAGGCTTTCGAGCGATCGTCAGCATCATCAGTTGGGCGAGGGGGAATGGGGTGAGGGGTATTGAACTCAGATTGACGGAATTCAATATCCCTCAAGAAAGACTTCAGGTCCTGAAGCACAGTGTCATGCCTGCTTCAGCAGCCCTAAATCTCGACTAGCGACGAGAGAACCGCACTTCAGTTGTGCGACCGATATTGCAAAAATCATTCGAATTTTCCGGTGACTTCAAGTCCACGATCGCAGCCACCTCTCCAGGCCCCAGCTCGTCGGGTGAAATAGCGATGTCATCGGAGTTGATGGATATCGGATCGGAGGCTGTACGAATTTCTCTGACAACCCCATCAAGTCGTTGCCGGCGGAATCCATTTGGAATGAAGATGCGGGCGTCACTACCTTCTGTAATGTGGGTGGCATCGCGGGAGGACACTAAGGCTTCGACCCACAGCCCCTCGCATTGAGCAAGTTCTGCAATGCGATCGCCAGAGACTACGACTGTATTAGACAAGCCAGGTTGGTAATCGACAGTCCAGATTTCTCCGTCGGCAGGGCTGATGATGTTGGCTGGAGTTTGCCGCGACAGCCGCTCGATAATGGAGTCAAGCTGCTGTTGCTTTTGGTCGGTTTCGGTTTGCAAATTCAGTAATACCTGTTCAAAATTCGTAATCTCCCTCTGCAGGGCGGCTCTACGATTTTCCACAACTGCCGTAACGGAGGAGGATTGCTGGTCGGAAGCACTTCCTTGGCGGGCAGCGTCCAACTGCTCTCTCAGCTGGTTTACGACATCCTCTGCGCTCGCTCTGGCGGCTTCCGCCAGTACCACCTCTTGTTCGGTTACGGCCCCTTCCTCTTCGAGCTCTCTCACCTGTGCCAGATCGAGTTGCGCGTCGCGGGCGGCACTAATCGCGTCCTCCAGCTCGGCCTCTAAGAACTCTACCGATCCTTGCTGGGCTGACTGTTGGGCATTGGCTTCATCTTCGATGCGCTGAAACGAGTTGCGCCGATCGTCCAATTGCACTTGTAACTGCTGCTGACGATAAATAAGATTTTCTATCTCGTTCTTCAGGCTCTGTTGGGTTCGCTGTAGCTCGATGTTACGCGGATCGTAAATATTGCCGAGTAACACCCCTTCCCGAACCAATTGTCCGGAATTAATGTTTTGCAAGCGCAATTCACCAGAAACCGGTGCCTCAATCGCAACAACGCGGGAGTTCACAAATGCCTGGGTGCTGGTGATGGTATTGAGTCGTTGCCACTGCAGTACCCCTACAGCTGCTAGGACAGCGGCACCAATCGCAAGAGGCACGGGCTTGAAAAGTGACTGAAGGGAGAGGGAGGGTTTGGGAAAGGAGTTGAGGATATCTTGGGAGCGATCGCCGAGTTGGGGGACTGCTCCGCGGGCAGCATGTGACGGTTCGCCTGTGACAGCTCGGCCATTTGCTGTTGCATCAACGCTTTGTCGATCGTCGGTTATCGATGCACCGTGGGAGCGTGCGAAATCGGGGGTACTGGAGACGGATCTGCTGGGAACTGGAGTGTTCGAGACGGGAGAACTAGAGTCTAAGTTCTCGGGAACAGGGTTGGCTTGGCTGGCAGCAGGAGACGCATCGATACTTTTCCGGTCAACTGGTAACTCAAATTCGGTCGGGGGTTCGAGGTCAGAAGTGCTGTTGTTGTGTTCTTCGGAGGTGGAACGGACGCGATGCCCCTGAAGTTCCTGCCGTTGCGCAGACCGCTCTGCCTCTAAGTCTAGATCCTCAGCGGGTTTGTAAACCAGAGTTGGCCGTTCGCTGGCAGAGATAAAAATTGTGGCAGGGACTGCTGCTACGGCGGCGACCTCCACTTCCACCTTGCCCAGTCGAATAACGCTACCTTCTTGCAAGACGGCTTCTTCCGCTACTGCCGAACCATCCACCTGAACAGGGTTTTGGGGTTTGAGATTGCGGAGGTAAAAGGATGAATGGGTAGGGTTAAAGGCAATTTCGACATGCAAGCGCGACACCGTACGATCGCTGGCACTTAGGGAGGGCAGCACAACATCGCACTGAGCCGGGTCACGACCCACGCGAATGGTACCTGGGTTCTTGGTCGAGTAGGTATCGACGAATGTTTGGGTTTTTCGCTGGCCTGCTTCTGTCCAAGCAAGAGTAATTGCATCCATAAATCCGTTCAACCAAGTAGAGAGAGTGATGGGTTCTAGACGGTATCTCAACTAGGCGGTATCCCAATTAGTCCGAGAATCCGCAATAACACGATTGACAAATAGTATGACCAGTCATGTCCTAGTGTAATAGGAGACGTGAAAACGATGAAGTGCGTTTTGTTTCCCCATTTGATATTTCATTCAGTAACTGTGTTTGTGAAAGATTGTGGGGGAGGCCTACCCATGTGTGGTTTCGAGTACTGGAATTGGGGAAGATGAGAATTCTCTCTAATGACTTCGATAAGCTTTCGTGCAGTCGTGCCCCCAGTCGGCACCCATCCTCGCCATACCGGCGGCCACTGTTCTTACTGAATAATGCTCGGATCGTCCACTTCAAGCAACCCCAGGGTGTACCGGCCCCGATCGTCAGGTTTAGCAGTCGTAACCACAATGGTGTAGGAGCCCGTGTCGGGGAGAGACAAGACAATGCGGGCATCTCCACGGGCTGAGTCATATCCACTGTTGTCATCTTCCGCCACGAGCGAGCCGTCGGGGCCGATCAGCTGTAACAGTGGGTCCAATTGCATTCTGGGATCGTCGCTGCCAATTAAGTTGAGCAAAATCAATTCTCCCGATTGTCCTTCAAACTGAAACCGATCTTGGTAAAACCCCTCCTGCAATTGTCTCGGACTCCCCAAAGTCCCCGGATTGTGGCTGTTCAGGGATAGCCTCCTTAACTGAGGTTGACCGGAGGCCGGGGGAGACACGACTGCTGGAATCGGTGGAGAGAGTGCCGGAGCAGGGGGGGATGGGGCAAAGTGCAACGGCTGGGGGGGAGCGGCTTGAGGGGGTTGAAATTGTGGGGGTTGAGTGGGCGGGGGAGCGAGGAAGTCTTCTAATTGCTGCAGTTCGTCAGGTTGGGCAATCGCCGCAGTCGCAGGAATTGCCAGAGTCAGGCCGAGGGCAAGGCCGCAACCCACCCGCAGGTGTGCGGGAAGAGCTAGCTCACTAGAGCCGTTTGGCAAGGCAATTGCTGTCCTACCAAGTAGGCAAGAGTGCCACCGAGCCAACAACTCACGGCAAGATCGTGGATTTCGCGATCGCATTCTACACACCGATATGGCATCTCATGTATCAGAGACAGTATACGATCTCATCCCGGTCGGCCAAAAGTGTAGCCTGCTACCTGATCGGGAGTGGTATTCTGCCGTTCCTCTACTTGAATTTGTGTCAGCAACCGCTCTAAACCAATGTCTCCATCCTCGTACGATGTCCACAATCCGAGATCGAGCATCCCTTGCAAATCGCCGTTTTGGGGATAGACCACTAGCCGATCGAACCCGGTATAGCGGGATCGCAAGACTGACATCGTTGCGATCGTCACCCGCCTGATCCCCTCTTCTCCAATCAGCTTGTCGTCAGAAGAACCGTCGTACTGTAGGAATAGCACGTCAGAACGAATCGTGATCAGCGGTTCCAACGTTGCCAGTGTCTGGCTACTATCGGCTAAATACTCCTCCAAGAGTTGGCTTTGCCACTCCAATCCCTCCAGCTGAGCCTCTTCGTAGAGAGGAGAGTTGGTTTGAATTTCGTTAACCGCAGCCAGGGCAGCATCCAAATCCGTGACCGACAGCTCGCGGGCTCGAGTCAATAATTCCTGTTCCTGGGCTAGAGATTGCTGTTCTTGTAGGTCAGCAATCAGGGTCTGAGCGCGATCGTATACCCGGGAATCAGGCGCAATTTCTGACGCGATTTGAATGGCGTCTTCAAGATCGGTATCGGCCAATCGACGGGCATCTTCCAGCAGTTGCAGATCTTCGGAGGTGTAGGCCCGGCGCTCCAGATAGAGAGACCCTCCCCAGGTAGCCAGCATGCCCAACACAATTGCGGTCGTAACCACCAGCACGGGGGCAACTTTTACCTTGAGCTGTCGACCCAGATTGGATTGTCGACCTAGATTGGTGCGATCGCCTGCTCTATATCCTGGTTCTCGAAGGCTGTGCAATGACTCGTCTGTAAACTGAGTTTCGGTCAACGCAGTATTTCCAGTTGAAGACCCGACAGGTGAGGAACTCGTTAGAGACTCAACTGGTGAAAAACTCTCACTAGACGGAGGGGCTGATTCCGCTCCGGCATCTCGATCGTACCGATCCGATGGTGAGGCAGACGAAACTGCCGACGGAGGGGGAATCAGAACGGTATCGGGATACGCCGGGGGGACACGATGATTGGACTCAGGGGCCAATGAGTCTGGAGTCGAGCTTGTAGTAGGACTGGCTGGGGGGAGATGGGCTGCTGAGGAAATGTGAGTCGGGTTGGGAGTAGCCGTTGCCGATGCCAGTCCTGGAGGAAGCGGTGTTCGAGTTGAGGAAGGATTGGGACTGGCAGGGGAAGAGGGAGGGGCGGACGGTTCGTGAAGCGACACTGGCTCTGATGCCACAATGGTGGGCATTTCGTAGCGTGCCCGCATTGCATCACTAGGTCGTGTGGGGGTGTGATTGGCAGTCTCTGGGGAGGGGTCGCCGCCGTGCTCGTTAACCATACGCCGGAGGCGGGTAGAACAGCGGGTAACATCTTCGGGATAGAGCGACGAGAGCTTGGCCAGTTCGATCAGAATGTCCGACGCAGACTGTGGGCGCTGGTTGAAGTGATAGCGCACCATTGTATCGATTAAAGCTTTTAGTTCTGGCCTAACGTGGGTTTGTTCCTTCCACAACACTTCACCCGTGGATAAATCTTCCTCTAGCTCCTTAGGGTGAATTCCCGTTAGAGCGCGAATTGCCACCATCCCCAGGGCGTAGAAATCACTGCTAAGTTTGGGACGACCGAAGGACTGCTCGCAAGGCATGTAGCCGGGAGTTCCGAGGGTGGTTGTTTGGGGGGTCAAGCTGTTCGCGGTCGCCATCTGGGTGCGCACTTGCTTGACCGATCCAAAGTCAATTAAAGCAATCTTGTAGTCACGCGATCGCAGGATGAGATTATCGGGCTTGATATCGAGGTGAATGACATTGTAAGAGTGGACGAACTCCAGAACCTCCAGGGCCTCTTTCAGGATGTAAATGACTTCGGGTTCTGTGAGTTTGAGTTCGGTACCCAGCAGTTGCTTGAGGGTTTTTCCGGGAACAAGCTCTTGGACGATGTAAAAATTTTCACTGTCTTCATCAGTGAAATAGGCCAGTAGCTCGGGAATCTGATTGTGAATGGCCCCCAGCTTGCGCAGCATCTTCGCTTCGTTAAAGAAGAATTCGCGAACCTTCTCGACCTGCTGGGGGTCAGTACTGAGGAGCCGGAGTTGCTTGACGACACAATCGGGATAATCGGGTAGGTGAGTATCCTTCGCAAGATAGGTAACCGAAAATCCCCCTCCACTCAGAAGGTTCGAAATCAAGTACCGACTTTTTAACAGTTGGCCAATCTCAGTCATAGAGGCACAGTGCAGACGTTGCTAGGGTGCTCCCGAACCCAATGCATTTCCTAAGGTAAACCACTAGGGTATCCCGTCTCAGGTTCGCGTGCAGAGGTTCGCTCAAATTTTATATCTCCAGTTCAAGTGGAGCGACTCTTCCCGACGGACACAAGTTGAATGAATACAAGGGCTGTTAACCGTAATGACTAAGGTATTTAATGGTGGCTCTAGACGAGGCGATCGATCTGTGGACCGATTCTACTTCAACTGATTGCGGGCCAGTCATGGTTTTGGGTCAGCCGCTCCCGTTACTAGTAACTCTGACGGCACTACGGCTGATTCGATTAATCCTGACCTTATCAACCCCGGCAACACAGCTCCACCCCTACAACCCAGGTTATATCAATCCAAGATAGAGCGGCGAAAGAGCAGAGTCCATTTGAGAGCATGTTCGGGTTGACTGGGCAAGCATTGCCAATAGTTCGATTGGCAGCATAGTTCAGTTGGCAGCATAGTTCAGTTAGCGACTAAGACCGATAACCCTTGATTGCGCAATCGGTCTGCCAAGTGTCGAGCATATTCAATCTGATCGAACACCGCTAACTGAATGTAGCGATCCCCATTAATTTGCTTAACGAACGCTCCTGCCGAGTACTCTTGTGCCAACACCAGGCTGTCATCTCCTTCGTAGGTCATCAAAACAATGAAGTTGCCTTCTCCGTATTCCGGCCCCAATTCTAAGCGGGGAATGGTAGTGGTTCTCACGGCAACATTAGAGCTTTCAACCCGTTCGGTGGTTGACCCAGTGTTGGGATTGCGAGGATTTCTGACCTGAGATGGACGCTCCTGGGGAGTCTGAGGCTGGCGGGGAGTATTGCGGGCGGGTTCTGTGGTGGTAGCGGGGGGTCGCTGAGTGGGCTGCGGTGTGGATCGCTCCGGGGCTTGAACTGGGGCGGCAGCAGCAGGGGGGGCTGGAGTATTTGGTGGCGGTGGAGTGAGAAATTCCTCTAGCTGCCGCAGTTCTGCCTGCTGAGCAAACGCTGGGGGACTCGAGATGGCGGAGAGCGCAACGGTAACGATCCCAACGGCACTGAGACCGGCAACGAATGAATATGCCTTGAGTTGGCTGAAAAATTGAATGGTTACAAACATCTCATCAGCCCCTTGGTTGAGGGTGCTACGGACAGGACGGTCAGAGTTAGGCTCACGTTTAAACTGTACGCTGGCACTAATATGTACCAATGCGCTTGCCCGCTATCGGACAATGGGTCGAACCTGGCCCTATCGACCTTGTATGGCCCCATTGTTATATGCGATTCCTCAAGTGGGTGTCAATTCGCCGGGACGCACTCTAGAGGGGGAAAGCCCGTTGTCTGAAGGGGGTGTACAGACCGGGCTAATGGTGCCATTGGCCAGTGTTGACTGACTACACGGCCTCAGGATCCCTTGGAGTAACCTGCTCGTCTGGGGGGATCATTGGTCATGATGTGGTGGGGGTCCAGTGACTGTAGCGTTGTTCCCACCCACGTTCTGAGGGGGTGTAGAATTCCCGCTCGGTTAGGGTGCGGGGAAAGTACTCTTGTTTGATGTAGGCACCTGGATAGTCGTGGGGATAGCGATAGTCTTTGGCGCGATCGCGATTTAGGTGTTGAGGAACCGGATGGGGGTAGCGGCCTGCCTGCATGGCTCGATCGATCGCGATCGCTGTCCGATTGCTCTTCGGGGCGTGAGCCAGGTACAGCACGGCTTCTGCCAGGGCATACCGACATTCGGGCATCCCGAGAGTGGCCACAGTTTGACAGGCGGCGTTAGCCACCGTTAGGGCCTGTGGATCGGCCAACCCGATATCTTCGCTGGCGGTGACTAATACACGTCGAGCCACCCGTACTGGATCGGCTCCGGCAACGAGCAGGCGACCCAGATAGAATATGGCGGCTTGGGGGCTACTGCCGCGAATACTTTTTTGCAGGGCGGATACCAGTTCGTAGTAGACGGTGTCGTCGCAGCCTACATATATAGATGCGCAGACTTCGTTGGCAATGTCTGCTGTGATGCGATCGCCCAGTTCGCTACAGGCATCTAGCAGGGTGTAGAGTCTGCGGATATCGCCGCCACAGCTCTGCAGCACGACGTCTTTAGCGTCATCATCAAACGTAACTTTTAGACCGTCTGAGTGAGCGAGAACGCGATCGAAGGCTTTGGATAGCCCTTTTGGCCCTAGTCCTCGCAATTCGAAGACTTGCATTCTGGACAGTAGGGCGCGCTCGATGGAAACAAAGGGATTTTCGGTGGTGGCTCCGATAAGGGTAATCCAGCCTTTTTCAACGGCTTCTAACAGGCATTCGGTTTGCGATCGGCTCCAGCGGTGCAGCTCGTCCGCTAGCAGTAGGACTCCGCGTTCTCGTCCCAGTTCAACGCATTTGCGAATGTCGGCCACTCCGCTCAAGCCTGCGTTTAATTCGCGATAGGCAGATTGACTGTTATAGCTAGACGCTAAGCGGGCGATGGTGGTTTTTCCGACTCCAGGCGGTCCCCACAGTAAAACGGAACGGCGAGCCCCCCTCTCCAGCCAAGCCCGCAGCGGCCGACCAGGTTTGAGCAAGTGGCCTTGTCCGATAACCTCATCTAACAACTGGGGACGTAGGCGTTCGGCTAAAGGTGACGGTGGAGTGAAAAGACTAGTTTGCCCGATGGCCATATTGACGGTGGGAGTTCAGCAGAAAATCACTTATCTACAACGGTATTGGGGGCATTGAGAATGAGCAAGCACATATCACGCTCAACGCAGTGCCGAAGTTTGGTGCACGGTGATTTATCCGCTTCGTTCTGGTTTCTAACCACCAGCCAGCTCTAGGTAGGTCCGATCCAGCTGCAAGAATTCTGATTTGGAAAGCTGAATACTTGCGGCGTCAATATTGTCCTCAAGATGATCGATCGTTGTGGTTCCTGGAATCAAGATGATATTTGGGGCTCGATGAAGCATCCAGACCAGTGCTAGCTGAGTAGGAGTGGCATCGTGCTGTTGGGCAATGCGAGCGATCGCCCCTTCTGCCCTGGCTAGTGGTGCGGCGCGCTTGAGGGGGTGAGCCCCCAGAGAGCCATAGGGGATAAAGGCAATGTCTTCGGCACTTGTGAAATTCAATAAAGCTTCGTGTGTTCGATCTACGGGACTGAAACGGTTTTGAACCGACGCAATTGGAACGATATCTAGAGCTGCTTGCAACTGTTCGAGGGTGATGTTTGACAATCCGATATGTCGGATTTGGCCTTCTTTCTGTAGTGCTGCCAGTGCCCGGACAGAATCAGCGAAGGGGACTTTCGGATCGGGGCGATGCAATTGATAGAGAGCGATGCGATCGCGCTGCAATCGTCGCAGACTTCCCTCCACTCCCCGCCGCAAGCTTTCAGGACTACCGTCTGCTTGAATGCGATCCGGAGCTGGTTTAGAGATACCCCCTTTTGTTGCAATGACGGTTGCTTGGGAGTAGGGGGACAGGGCATCTGCAATGATGGATTCATTCTCACCTGGGCCGTAAGCTTCAGCAGTGTCGATGAAGTTGACACCCAGTTCGACGGCTCGACGCAGAAGTCGTTTTCCTCCTTCCCAATCAGCGTAAGGACCAAAATTTCCGGGTTGACCGGTGAGGCGCATGGCTCCGTAGCCGAGACGATTGACAGCGAGATCGCCTCCTAGATTGAACTGTGTTTGCATGGTTTGTGTGGGAGTGGAAATAGTCATGGTTTTCATTCCAAAGGGAGTGTTCTACAGTTCTTCACCGGTGTAGGGCTGGCGATCGCTCGGGGGGAGTTCTTCAAGAAATTCGATCAGGTGGCCGTTGTTATCTTCAAAAAAGGCAACTCGACGACCGCTATTGGGGAAGCTGGTGGGAGGTAAGACGGGTTGAATTCCCTGAGCTTCCAGGCTGGCAATCGCTGCATCTACGTCATCGACGAAAAAAGCAAAATGCCCGATTCCTGGCTGCTGCAGCCGTTCTGCGAAGTCATCTGGAGTTTCGAGGTCGCTTGTCTGCGGCGAAGCAACCACTTCGATGATGAATCCGTTTTTCTCTAAGTAGGCCAGCTCCAAGTCGGGGAACTCGGAAACTGTCCACTCGTGCTTGATGCGAAAGCCCAATTGTTCCTGGTACCAGTCCAGGGTTTCGTTGTAGTCGTTTGTGGCAAGCATGACGTGCTCTGCTCGCATGGAAGAGAGAGGATTGATTTCTGCGCGTAGTTCGTTAGCGATCGCTGCGATTCCGAAGACAGAACTGGCGAACAAGGCAACTAGCTTTGTTGGTCCGATTGCATCCAGTTTTTGAACTATCGACGTAATTCTTTCGCCCGTTGAGGCGCTTGTCTTAGAGGTCATGTTTAGCTCCTCTGTTGCTGGCTTGAACTCACTATCGCAAGTTCGAGAAATATTTGGTAGAGGAGTAATAAAAATAGCTGATATTCATATTACGTATGAGCAAGTCACTCGACAGACTCACTTTGCTACAAACATTCGTGCGTATCGCAGACTCGGGCAGCATCAGCGCAGCAGCGCGCGATCTGGGCTTATCTCAACCATCTGCAAGCCGCCAACTTGCAGAGTTAGAGTCGCGCTTCAAAACACAGCTCATGCGACGAACTACTCACAACCTTTCACTGACCGCAGCAGGGGCAGAACTGCTGGCCGATGCACGGCGTCTGCTTGATGATTGGGAGGCTCTAGAAGAAAAGCACCTCGAAGCCGAGCGGATGCCGAGAGGAACGATCGAAGTGGTGGCACCGATCGCCCTCGGTCAGCTTTTTCTCTTAGACATAGCACTACAATTTCAGCATCGATACCCACTTATTTCGCTATCCTGGCAACTGGAAGATCGCAACATTCGCTTTACTGAAATGGGTTGCGATTGCTGGATTAAAGTAGGTGACATTCAAGATAAATCCTTGCTTGTTGAATCGCTGGGGCAAGTGGAGCGGATAGTTGTTGCCGAATCTCAACTGCTACAAACTTGTGGTCAACCTCAATCAATTTCCGATTTAGAAAAATTGCCGTTTTTAGCCCTTGGGCCTTTTGAAGGTGGACACATTCCTCTCACGGATTCTAGAGGACGGACTAAGTTCATTTCACCTGCGTTAAGACTTACGACCAATAATATTTCTGCTCTGCACAAAGCCGCATTAGGAGGGCTCGGAGCTGCTGTACTACCGCGCTGGCTTATTGAAAGCGATCTGGAGAGTCAGCGACTAGTAGACATCCTTCCCGCATGGCGCGCGCCAAAACTCACCATCCACGTAGCCTATCTACCCGGACGGCATCGCCCTCAGCGATTGAAGTGTTTTCTAGAAGTGTTGCGATTAGAAATGTCTAAAATTCCTAGCATTGAGCAAACCGATTGAGGTTTTAGAAAGCTACAGAAAGAAAAGAAACAGCAACTTCACAAGGCATGAATCTCGCTTGGAAATTAACCAACACTATTGGGTGCCACGTGTTGGAGAGTCGGCACGAAGGTGGGATAGGAAATTGATGCACAATCGGCCCCGACGATCGCAGTAGTCCCTTTAGCTTGCAACGCCGCGATCGCCAAACTCATAGCAATCCGATGGTCGCCAAATCCTTCTACCGTGGCTCCTTTCAATGGGTTTCCACCAATAACTTCTAATCCATCAGGACGCTCGCTTATCGCAGCCCCCATCTTGGTCAGTTCGCTAGTCATTGCAGCAATCCGATCGCTCTCCTTCACCCGCAGCTCTTCCGCATCCTTAATCACCGTCTTGCCCTCGGCAAACGCTGCCGCCACTGTCAAAATCGGAATCTCGTCGATCAGCTTGGGAATCAAATCTCCCCCAATCTCGCAACCCTTCAGTTGGGAGGAGCGCACTCGCAAATCCGCCACGGGTTCTCCAGTCTCCTCCCGCTCGTTCTCCAGGGAAATATCGGCCCCCATCATCTTCAGAGCATCCAAGACTCCGGTGCGGGTGGGGTTAATCCCTACGTTTTGGATCAGTAACTCGGCGTCGGGGGCGATCGCAGCAGCCACCAGCCAAAACGCAGCCGAGCTAATATCTCCCGGTACCACGACTTGTTGTCCGTATAGTTGCGAACCGCTCCGAATGGTGACCATTCTCTCCGCCTGATTCGCCGTCAGGTTAGCACCAAACGCCGTCAGCATGCGCTCGGAATGATCGCGAGATAGAGCGGGCTCTGTCACTGTCATTTCTCCATCGGCCCACAGGCCAGCCAGCAACACGCAGGATTTCACCTGGGCGGAAGCAACGGGAGATTGATAGTGAATGCCTTTTAGTTGTTGACCGCTAATGGCCAGTGGAGCCCGCTCACCGCCCGAACGACCCCAAATCTGCGCTCCCATTTGCTGTAATGGCTTCACCACACGGCCCATCGGACGAGATCGCAGCGAAGAGTCTCCCGTAACGGCAAAAAAGCGATCGGACTGGGCCGCCAAAATCCCCAGCATCAGCCTCAGAGTAGTCCCCGAGTTGCCCGCATCCAACACATCAGCGGGCTCCTTCAATCCACCCAGCCCAACACCACGAATGGTGACCAACTCGGAGTTGAGTTCGGAAATCTCGGCTCCCATCGCCCGGAAGCAGGCTGCCGTGCTGCGAGGGTCTTCCCCCAATAGCAAGCCGCGTACGGTTGTTTCCCCCTCAGCCAGTGCCCCCAACATCAGCGATCGGTGGGAAATGGACTTGTCGCCGGGGACGATGATGCTGCCGTTGAGGGTAGGGCAGGCGGAGACGTTCAGGGTGGAGTTGCTAGCTGACACGATAGTGCACGGGACAACGGAAAAAGCCCCGCTATCCTATCGCGTTTTTTGTATACCTCTTATCTCAGAGCGGTATAGCTGGAGTGGTTGACGCTTTCGCGAATGCGGGCCACTAGTTCGGAGAGGTTGCCGCGATCGAGTCGGTAGCTAATGGGGTGTGCCACCAAGCGGGCGGTGCTGTCGTAAATACAGTCCAGTTCTACTAGCCCGTTTTCGCGCAATGTCCGACCGGTGGCGACCAAATCCACGATCGCCTCTGCCATACCGGTAATCGGGGCTAGCTCCACAGATCCATACAGCGGAATAATCTCAACTGGCAAGTCCAGTGTCTCGAAAAACTCTGCTGCGCAGTTGACGAATTTGGAGGCAATGCGGGCGTTGGCTGGCAGATCCAATGCGGACTTATATGGGCTATCCTGCTTCACCGCTACCGACATGCGGCAGCCACCAAACTTAAGGTCGGCCAGTTGGGCAATTTTGGCCCGCTTTTCGCGCATGACGTCGTAGCCCACCACCCCAAGCTGAGCTTGGCCGTACTCCACGTACACTGGCACATCGTGGGTGCGCACCAACAGCGCTTCATAAGTATTGCCGTCGGGACTTGTCGGAGAGGTAATCCGCAACAGGCGATTGCTTTTATCCTGTAGCTGGCTGAAATCGATGCCCACGCTCTGAAACAGGGCCACCCCCTCTTTCAACAGTTCTCCTTTCGCCAGCGCAACTGTAATCGTGGCCATTACACGGGTTCCCCTACGGTGTGTTCGAGTGATGTTAATTGAGTGGAGGTGGTATGAAAGCTACCGTCCGCTTGGACCCAGGTGATTTCTTCAATGTCGCAAGAGCGAGCGTACTCGGTAATTTCTTCTGGAGTTCGCCCCTTGTCCGCTGCTGCAAAGTCCCCCAGCAGCTCGATTTCAATGCCTCGATTGGGATGCTGAGAACGCAATTCGGCTGCCAATTTCAGCACGTGGGGAACGGCCTCTGCTTCGGTGGGAACCACCAAGGTATGAGTTTTGCGAGACGACTGCGGTAGGCGATCGCTCGATTGCAGCACCCGCTGCAGAGATTCCAGGGTTAGCGAAAATCCTATTCCAGCTTGATTGCCACTAGTAGGACTGTAGAGAGAAAACAGCGAATCGTATCTGCCGCCCAATCCCAACCGTTCGGAACCGCATACTGCCTGGAACACCGTACTGGTGTAGTACCCAAAGCCATCCAGCAGACTGAGATCTAAAACTAGGGGCACGCCCTGTGCCGTTAACCCGTTGCACAGTTGCTCAAGTGCCGTCACCCGCTGCCGCTCGGTGCTGGGCAACGTTAACCCTTGCAGCTTACGGAAGACATCTGTGGGTTCCCCGCGCAAATCGAGGACTTGCAGAGCGGCCTGCCGATCGCTTTCCGGCATCTCCGCTGTTTCCAAAAAGACGCGATCCAGATTGGCGATCGCCCGATGCACGTCTGCTTTGGCTGAGGGAGAAATCGTGCTGAGCAAGCTTTCCGTCAAGCCCACCTCGCCGACAATTAACGACCAGTCCTCCAGGTCGAGGGCAGAAAGGCATTCCGCCAGCAACAGCATGACTTCCGTATCTGCCAGCCAACCGGGAGCCCCAATCAGTTCCACCCCCGCCTGGAAAAACTCGTTGTCGTGACGGGCATTGCGGAATACGTTGGCGTTGTAATACAGCCGCAGCGGTAACGCCGTTCCTGCCATGCGGGTGGCAGCGGCGCGGGCGATCGACGCGGTCATCTCCGGGCGCAGACCCAGCATCGTCCCTTCGCTATCTCGAACCTGCAATACGGACCCCGGTTGCACCGCCCCGCCCGCTGTCAAAGTATCCAGACGTTCCAATGTGGGCGTAATGATGCGGCGATAGCCCCAGCGCTCGAACACCGCCCGCAAATGCCGCTCCACCCATTGCTTCTGCACCACATCCAACGGCAGGAGATCTCGCGCTCCCGTCGCCGGTCGGTGGAAAGTGGATTTCGCCATTGCCTGCCCGTCCTGCCGATTACTTGTAAGTTACGCAAAGTAAGCCAGACCCAATCTACCAAGCGATCGCCCATCCAGATGAGTGACGGGCTGACTTCTTGCCAGTAACGGTTCCTTGCGCGGCGAATGTGTTGCGATCGTTATTTCCGAGTTGCGGAGGGTGGCAAACTCGGTCGAGAATCGTAGGGCATAGGAATGTACTGCACTGACGGACGCCCGGATTGGGGTTGTGGATAGAGATCCATCAGGTAGTAGATTGCTTTCGGCAATTCAGTTGACACCGGCAGTCCCAGAGCTTTGACCTCTTCAGCCGTAACGGGATAGTCGTGGGTAACGCGACCGGAGGTGAGGGCGTCGAGGACACCGTCAATGCGATCGGGATCGATTTTCTGTTGCGGGATGGCATCTTCCAGCAACTCTCGCACGAATGCCTGAACCTGCTGCATGGCCTTGCGGGCAACGTCCGCCATCACCAGCGTTTCGTCATCGATGTTGGCAACGGGTTTATCGGCCACCACTTGCAACAAACTGGCGGCAGGCAGCTTGCCCAATTGCGGATCGACAGGCCCGAGGACGGCATTCTCATCCATAACGATTTCATCGGCGGCCAATGCCAGCAAGGTGCCTCCACTCATGGCGTAATGGGGGACAAACACGGTTACCTTTGCCTTGTGACGCAGTAGTGCTTTGGCAATTTGACCGGCTGCCAGCACTAGCCCTCCGGGGGTGTGCAGGATGAGGTCTATGGGAACATCGGGTGGAGTTAGGCGAATGGCTCGCAGGATTTGCTCGGAGTCTTCAATGCTGATGTAGCGAGAAATGGGAATGCCCAGGAAGCTGATGGATTCTTGGTGATGGATCAGCAGGATAACGCGGCTGCCCCGCATTTGTTCGAAGGCATTGATGGCGCTGAGCCTGCGAGCAGTAATGATGCGGCGCTGAATAGCTGGCTGTAGCGAGGACAGGAGCAGGAATACCCAAAATACGTCGAACAAGCTAAAACTCACGATTGTTCCTCCCCGGATACAGAACTGTGGCAGCGGAATTATCGGGTTTTGAGGAAGCGATTGAGCAGATACAGCGTGACTAAAATTCCGACCACCTGAGCTGCCATATTGTTGAGCAGAGCCTGCAGCCAAACCACGTCCAGCGGTACGATCCATTGATTGGAGGCCAGTCCGGGAGGGCCAATCCCCACGCGTGGATCGGTCAATGTCGGTATGGCTCCTTGGGGCTGAGACAGCACGTTCAGCAACATGGCGCCAACTGCTCCCATCGCCACCATTAAGGTGCAAACTATACCGATGAGATTGCCGAACAATCCGATTCTGAGAATCCCCATGACGCGGCTGGCGTCGGGACGGCGGTCGGAGTTGAGGAGCGATCGCCCCATGCGGGTATACCGAAAGCTCCAAAAAATCGAGAACAGCAGGAAGACCAGTGATGTATAGGCCAGACTCACCTCTGCGGTTGTTCCGGGTCCGTCAGTGGTAACCCCTCGAAACAGCAGGGCGAAAACCAGTAGGAGAACGGGGATCACTCCCAGTGCAAACTGCAGCCAAAATGAAATCCAACCCAGTCTCAGAAAGGATTTAGCTAACGGTAGCGGCACGGATTCTGGATTGGTGCTGGGGAGATTGGATTCTGTCATCGCGACTCCAGATGATGCATTGCCCCTCATTAAACGTCAAGAAATAGGAAATTTCCGTCAATCTCTATTGCACAAGCTGGTTGCGGGGGGCAATGGGGACGGACGCAGAAGATAGGCGTGCCCGATGAATTGACAAGTACAAAAGATACCTGAGTACGGAATGTCAGCCAGTTGGAACTCAGCTGATGCAAAATCAGGCAACTTTCAGGCTGTTTGGAATGAACTACCCCGCCGCAAGCGGACGGGGTATCCCTGCCCTCAGAAAAGCTTTAGCTGCTCATCTCGATGCAATTG